>JAIXVM010000214.1 GCA_027482995.1 Hyphomonadaceae bacterium
CATAGTCGAAATCCCACTCATGGAAGCCGAGCTTCTCGAGCAGTTCGAACCCGTGGATGATGCCGCGTCCGCCGCAGCCCCGGCCGACTTCCGGGCCGCCGAGTTCCATCGCGAAGACGCCGTAGCGCTTGAAGCACACGTCGCCGATGGCGACTTCCTCGCCGGCGAGTTTTTTCTTGGAAGAGGTTTCGATGATCGTCGGGCAGGCCTTGCCGCCGAAGAGCAGCGAGGTCGTGTCGGATTTCGGGTCGCAGCCGATCAGGAGAACTTTCTTCCCCTGCTCTGCCATCATGCAGCTGAGGTTGGCGAGCGTGAAGCTCTTGCCGATGCCGCCCTTGCCGTAGATCGCGATGATCTGGGTGTCTTTCTTGACCGGGCCGGTGGCGACCGGATCGGGCTCCATCGAAGCTTCGTCGCGCAGCGTGCTGGTATAGTCTTCGCTGCCGTGGCGCGGTGTCAGGCGGAGTTCGTCAGACATCAGAGGATTCCCAATCGATGATCATTTTGAGGCAGGCCGGGTCCGAGAAGGCCTGCGTGTAGGCGCCGGCGGCATCGGAGGCGGGAGCGGTGTGCGTGATGAGGCCGGCGAGCGGCAGGCGGCCGTCGCGCACCAGCGCGGTGACGGCTTCAAGATCAGACGGGCGCCACTCGGCGGCGACACGCAGACGCATTTCCTTGCGGAACGCGAGCGGGAAGCTGAAAGACGGGCGAGCCGAATAGAATCCGGCCAGGCAGAGCTCGGCGCCGTGAGCCGCGTGCGGCAGCACCTTGTCGATAATGTTCGCATCCCCGCTCATGTCGCAGATCGACGTATAGTCGCGGCGTGTATCGTCTTCCGGCGCGATCACCGGATAGTCGGCGATGCTGCGGCGGGCGGAATTAATTTCCCAGACGACCGGATTACCGCCGAGGGCGATGACCAGGCGGGCGGTGAGGCGGCCGAGGACGCCGTAGCCGATGATCAGATCCGGCAGCTTGCCATCGATGACGGCGTGGTAGGCAGTCGCTGCGAGCGCGAGCAGCACGCCTTCGCGCGGCTCGGCAAAGGTGACGGTGTGTGCCTTGGCGCCGGGCACGACGAGGCGCGAGGCGGACGCGCCGAACAGGCCATGCGCGCCCTCGAAACAGCGCGCGCCCGGCACGAAGACGAGTTCGCCGACGCGGTCGGGCGCCGAATTCGATTGGACAATCCGGCCGACGGCTTCGTAGCCGGGCACCAGCGGATAGCCCATGCCCGGGAAGGGCGGCATCTCGCCGGACCACATCAGGCGCTCGGTGCCGGTGCTGATCCCGGACCAGAGGACATCGACGACGACATCGTCCGCTTGCGGAGCATTCAGCTTCAAAGTGCCGACGGTGGCGGAGCGTTCGCCATTGAACAGGACGGCGGTGGCATGCAGGTCGAGCCGGGCGCGCGCGGAGGCGCTATGGCCCCGGCTGGGCTGGCTGGGGTTCGTCCCCTGCGACTCGATGACGCCCGTTCTCATGCTTGTCATCTTAGTTTGACACTTTGAAGTGTCAATGTGGATTTACGATAAGTGCTCGTATTTCGGGCGCTCGAGGCAAGATTCATCGCGCAATGATTGCGCTGACCATCAGAGGCTGAGCGGTGCGCAACTGGCGGATCTCGCGGAATCCCGCATCCTGTAGCAGTTGCGACAGGTGGGCGGGCGTTCGGGCCATGCCCCGGCCCATCGCCCAGAGGTAAAAGCCGAAATAGGCGTCCGCCATCGCCTCGGCGCCGGGCACACCGGCCATGGGTTCGCCGATTAACAGGCTGCCACCGGGCGCGAGGGCCTTGCGGGCCGAGGCGAGCAGGCGCGCGACGGGGGCGTCGTCATGGTCGTGCACCACCCGGATCAGGGTGATGAGGTCCGCGCCGGCGGGCAAGGCGTCCTCCAGCATGTTGCGCGGCTCGATCCGGAACCGGGCCGCGAGCGGGCCGGCCGCAATGCGCTCGGCGGCCAGTTTCGCAACGGGCGGCAGGTCCACCAGCACAAGGCCGAGGGCCGGGTGAGCGGCGCCAACCGCTGACAGGAAAGCGCCAAGGCCGCCGCCGACATCCATGACCGTGCTGTGGCGGCTGAAGTCATAGGCGCCGAGCACGTCCTGCGCGATCAATGCCTGGGTTTCGGCCATCAGCGCGGAATAGGCGGCGGCGTCTTCGGGGCTGGCATTGGTCTCATAGGCCCAGAAGCGCGAGAGTTCGGTATCATCGCGCCTTGCCTTCAGCAGAGCGAGCGGATCGGCGATGTCGCGGTAGAAGGCCTTGTGATGACGCACCATGGCGAAAACGGACGGATTGCCGAGCAGCGCCGCGCCCGCTTCGCCCAAGGCATAGCGGCCGTCAGATTGTCGGCGAACCAGTTCCAGAGAGGCAGCGGCGCGCAGGAGGCGGCCCGCGCCGTCCAGCGGCAGGCCGCTCGAGGCGGCAAAACCGGCTTCGTCGATCGTCCGCGTGCGGACCGCCTCCAGCAGGCCGCTGTCGAGGGCCGCGGAGAGGACCTGCGAGTAGACGAAGCCGGCCACAAGATCGAAAGTTGCCTTCGCCTTCTGGCGCGCGAGCGGGCGCGTGAGCGGGTTGCTAACCGCCCAGGCCTGGAATTTCGGGTTTGAAATCAGCTGGTTACGCCAGTTCGAGAACCGGTCGGAGAAGCTCATCGCTGCGCCCTTCCCGAGCTTGGTGACGACCCGGGGATTGCGCTCAGGCGACCTGGCGCAACAGGCTTTGCGGCATCAGGCGCGCGGCCTGGCCCTGTACGATCTCGCGCAGCATCGGCGCGCCGGCGCAGTCCGGAATCGAGTCCGAGGCGCCGGCGATCAGGCCCTTGAGGCGGGTGATGGCGCCGGCAACGCCGAAATTCTGCACTGCGTTCGGGCGCAGGTGCGAGGCGTCCTGACCCGCCGGCTTGCCCAGTTCTTCATCGCTGAGCAGCACGTCGCGCAAGTCGTCGGCGACCTGGTAGGCTTCGCCGAGACGTTCGCCGAGCGCGCGCCACGGCGCCGGATCGAGACCGGCGGCGGCGGCGCCGGACATCGAGGCGGCGACGAACAGCGCGCCCGTCTTTGCCTGGTGATAGGCGCTGAGATCAATCGCGGATTCGCTTTCCCAGGCCTGACCCGCCACGATGCCGCGCGGCGTGCCGACGGCTTCGATCAGGATCGACATTAGAGGCGCGAGTACGTCGGGAGTGGCGCGGCATTCGCGCAGGAGGGTTTCAAAGGCCATGACGATCAACCCGTCGCCGGCGAGCACCGCGATGGGTTCGCCAAAGGCGGTATGCACGGACGGCTTGCCACGGCGCGTGGCGGCGCCATCAAAGGCCGGCAGGTCATCATGGACGAGCGAGGCGCAATGCATCAGTTCCAGTGCGGCGCCGGCGCCGGCGGAGGCTTCGATGCCCCTGCCCTCGCCGCAGGCCGCGGTGATGGCAACGCAGAGCTTCGGGCGGACCCGGGCGCCGCCCGGAAACACCGAATGGCGGATGGCACGTCCCAGCAAGGGCGGCGCGCCGGGCACTTCCGCGCCAGCGACCGACCGTTCGAGCACTCGTTCAATCAATGCATCCGCGTCCATGAGTCCTCCGGAGTGTCATCTTATGTTGTCATTCTTGACTGTCAAACTGAATTGACGTTTCTTGATTTCAAGAGGCAAAGCGGATGACCCCTACGAAATTGGCGCCCGCGCCTGTCACTGGCCTGTTCGACCCGTCGACACCGCCCGGCGGCTATACATGGTGGTACGCCGATGGCCTGAGCCATGACGGAGACTATGCCTTCACGCTGATCGCGTTCATCGGCAGCGTCTTCTCGCCCTATTATGCCTGGTCGGGCCGCGGTGATCCATACAACCATTGCGCCATCAACCTTGCGCTCTACGGACCGCGCGGTGCCCGCTGGGCAATGACCGAGCGCGGGCGCAGCGATCTGACCGCCGATGAGACCAGCCTCACCATCGGCCCGAGCGCCCTGACCTGGGACGGCGACGCCCTGACGATCGACATTGCCGAGTATGGCATGCCCGTGCCGATGCCCGTGCGCGGACAGATCCGGCTGCGGCCGCGCGCGGTGAACCCGGTGGTCTTCCAGATCGATTCAGCCGGCGCGCACACCTGGCGGCCGATCGCGCCGTCGGCTGATGTCGAGGTGCGCTTCACCTCGCCGGGGCTGCGCTGGAAGGGTGAGGCCTACTTCGATACGAACCGCGGCAGTGCGCCGTTGGAAGAGGCGTTCCGGTACTGGGACTGGTCACGCGTGCAGGCCAAGGACGGTCGGTCGGCGATCCTCTACAACACCGTAGAACGCAGCGGCACCGAGCGCGGCCTGTCGCTGCTGTTCCGGCCGGACGGGACGTACGAGACCTTCGATCCCCCACCAAAGGCGACACTCGCGCCGACACCGATCTTCAGGGTCCAGCGCACCACGCGGGCGGGCAGCGGCACAACCGTTCGCCTTGGGCGCACGCTCGAGGATGCGCCGTTCTACAGCCGCTCCGTGATCGAGAGCGACCTGCTCGGCGAGCCCGCGGCCGGCGTGCATGAAAGTTTTGACGGCGACCGGCTGGCCCTGGGACTGGTCAAGATGATGCTGCCGTTCCGGATGCCGCGGCGAGTGATCCGGAAGTAAGCCCGCTCGCATCTGCCCCGACTGGATTTGGTGGAAACCTTCTGCTTAGGATCGGAAAACGGAGCGGAAGATGAAGTGGCTGCGCCTCGCGCTCTGGATCGTATTTGTATCCTGGATGACCTTCGCCGTGCACGAACTGGCCCACGCGCTGGCTGGCAAGCTGCTGGGTTACGACGTGTACCTGAGGGCAAATTCGACATCCCTCGTTTCCGGTGATTATCGCTCAGCGTTCGATGAGAACTTCACGGATCTGGCAGGGCCTGTGATCACTCTGATGTAGGGTGGTCTGGGTCTGTGGCTTGCCTTGCAGTTTCGCTGGCCCGGCGCGGCGTCCCTTGTCCTCTCGGCGCTGCTGATGCGCGTGCTCGCCGCCGCCGCCAGCCTCGTGAACCCCAATGATGAAGCCCGCGTGGCCATTGATCGGGGCATCGGCTACTGGACCCTGCATGCGGTCTTCATCGCCGCCTTGCTCGCGCTCACCGTTGCGGCTTTCCGGGCACTGAAGGTCAGATGGGGCGAAGGCCTGCTGACCGGCGTACTGATCGTCGCGAGCTTCGTGGTCGTGATCGCCGCCGAGTCGTCACTGCCGACCCTACGGATTTGACCCGGCATTCCGGGCCGCCTCTTCTTGCGCTTTCCGCTTCTTGATCGTGCGGTTGGTGCTCCAGAGTTCCCAGAGGCCCCAGGCGAGCGCCGTGCCGCTGAAGATCACGAGTTCGAGCAAAAAGAGGCTGTGCATGGGCCTGGGTCAATCCGATCCGGGGTAGAGGTCACGCTGTTCAAGCCTTAGAAATAGATCGATTGCCCATGGCGCCGAGCCGGCTTTCGGTGTGTCGGCTCGGGGCGCGGGCGGCGGCACGGCCGAAACGGCGTCGATCAGGAACTGGCATGAGGGTGCACAGGGCGCGCTGCGATGGGCTGCGCCTGAGGGCGCCGGGATGAAGGAGCTGGCGGCCAGCGCGATCTTGCGCCGCTTCGACACGACGGCGCGCTGGGACACGCTGTCATGCCCGGCGCGGGCAATCTCCGCGCCGATCTCTGCGTAGATGGCGGCGGCGGCGCGGATGGCAGGACGGCATCCTTCGGGCAGCAGCGCGATGCCGCTGAGCCCGGAGGCGTAAAGCGGGCGCGCGGTGTCCAGCATCCGCTCGGTGAGACCGCGCACCCGGTCATCGGCTTCGCTGAGCCCGCCGAGATCGTCCGCCGTCAGACCGGTTTCGCGCAGCCAAGCGGTGGGAAGATAGCACCGACCCGCGCGGGCATCCTCACCGATATCGCGGGTGATGTTGGTGAGCTGCATCGCGAGACCAAGATCGCAGGCCCGCGCCAAAGCTTCGCGGCTGCGCACGCCCATCACGAGCGTCATCATCACACCCACGGTGGAGGCGACGCGCGCCGCATAAGCTTTGAGGTCTTCCAGTGTCTCGAACCGCTTGCCCTGCGCGTCCCATTCAAAACCCTCGACCAACGCGGCGGGCACCTCGAAGGGGATGGCATACGCTTCAAGCACCCAGGCGAACGCGCGGTCCACACTCGTGGGATCGGGCCGGCCGTCATAGGCCTGGCGAAGCCGCCGGCGGACATCGATCAGCGCGGCCTGGGGATCGGCGCCTTCATCCACCGCGTCATCCGACACACGGCAGAAGGCATAGAGCGCATAGGCCGCTGCGCGGACATCCCGCGGCAGCAACATCGAGGCGGCGTGAAAACTTTTGGAGCCGTTGCGGATGATCTGCCCGCAGGCGGCAAGGTCGGACGCGAGACGCTCGTCGCTGCGCAAACCGGTCTCAGGAGCACTCATGCCTAACGTCTCTCACACCGGCCCGGCTGAGCGCCGTGTCCCGGTCAGTCTACCCCAATACCGCGCCGCGCCAAGCAATATGGCCAAGGCGCCGGAATTGCTGCAAGCTATACAGTACACTTCAATGTGTCATCCCTGCTGGACGGCACGCTGCGGAATTCGGAATGCAAAAGACGGTCCTCCTTACCCTCGGACGCTTGCCATAGGGGCTCGAACTGGACCGCGCGCTGCATGGCGCCGGCGCGCGGGTGATCGTGGCCGAGCCGTTCGGCGCGCATGTCTGCAAGGTATCGCGCGCCGTCTCGAAATCGTTCCGGGTGCCGGCACCAAACACGGATCCCGCCGGCTACCTGACCGCGCTCGAAAACATCGTGCGGACCGAGCGCGTCGATATCGTCGTGCCGGTGTCGGAGGAAGCGCTGCATGCCTCGAAGCTTGCCGGGCGGCTTCCCGCCGGGACGCAGCTCTATTCTCCCGCCCATGCGCAGCTCGCCCGCCTGCACGACAAGCTGGCCTTCAACCGGGCCGCCGCTGCCATCGGATTGACGGTGCCAGAGACGCATGACGGGCCCGACGCGGGCGCGCAGGCGCTGGCGGATTCCGCTGATTACATCACCAAGCCCGCGCACGGGTGTTCGGGTATCGGCGTCTCGCTGCGACGGCGGGGCGATCCCCTCACGCCGGCGGATCGCAAGCCGGGCATGCTGGTTCAGGCCCGGCTGCCCGGCCGGCATGTCAGCTCGTTCACGGTCGCGCGCGACGGCGACGTGCTCGCCACATCGCTCTATCAGGGCCGTATCTATTCCGGGACCGTCTCGGTCTCGTTCGAGCAGGTGGACGATTGCCCGGCAGCCGCCGAGTGGATCCGCCGCTTCGTCGCCGCCGAAAACTATTCGGGCTTCATCTCGTTCGACTTCATCGAAGACGCGGCGGGCGTTCCGCACGCCATCGAGTGCAACCCGCGCCTGACGAGCGGCGTGCATTTCATGGAGCCGGACGGCCTCGCGCAGGCCGTGCTGAACCTTGCTGCAGCGCGGCCCATTGCGCTGCGGAAAACCCGCGCGTTCCAGGAAGGCCATACCGCCCTGCTCGAGGTTTACGGCGCCATATTCCGCCCTTCAGAGTTCATCCGCAGGCTGAAGGCTTTCGTCTCGTCGCAGGACGTCTTGTTCCGCGTCAACGATCCTATGCCTTTCCTGCTGTTCACGCCGATGTCCTGGCCGGTGCTGCGGCAGGCGCTGTTCGAGAAGGTCTCGCTCGGGGAAGCGGCAACGCGCGACATCGTCTGGCATCCACCGCAGGACCGGCCGGACGCCCGCATCAGCTCAGGGGTCAGGCATGACGCAGCCGTACCCGGCACATGATCTCGCGGGCCGGGCGGGTCGTGAGCCGGGCGACCGGACGCACACCGCGCGCTTCGCTCACGTCGAACTCGAAGCGCCGCGCGAGGGCAGCGAGCACGAGAATGCTCTCCGCTGTGGCGAAGCCCGCGCCGACGCAGGTGTGCGGCCCGGCCCCGAACGGAATGAAGGCGCCGGGCGTCTGGGCACTTTCGCCTTCGGGCAGGAAACGGTCCGGATCGAACCGGTCGGGATCGAGCCAATAGGATTTGTGCCGGTGAAGCGTCCACGGCGCGATCATCACGAGAGCGCCGCGTCGCAGGCGCCGGCCGCCGACAGTGGCCGGCTTCAGCGCGACCCGCGGCATGAAGGTGATCGGCGGATAGAGGCGCAGCGTTTCGCGGAAGATGGCGCGGGCGTAAGGCATGCGGCGCGTGTGCTCGAAACTGATTGGGCCGTCTCCTGCGACGGAATGCACTTCGGCGCGCAGCCGCGAGAGAATGTCGGGCCGGCTCGCGAGAATGTAGACCGCCCAGGTCAGCGCGCTCGCGGTTGTCTCGTGACCCGCCAGGAAGAAGACGCCGAGCTGGTCGATCAGTTCGTCGCGCGTGAAGCCCTCGCCGGTTGCGGCGTCGCGCGCGGCCATGACGGCGCCTGCGATGTCATCGGTTCCCGCATGCCCGTCGATCAGCGCGCCGAGGTGGGCGCGGATGCGGGCGCAGGCGGCGAGCACTTCGGGTTTCTGCGGCACGCGCGTCCAGGCCGGATCGGCAATCAGGCGTGCGATGCGAACCTGCGCGACGTCCCGCTCGAAGACCAGGAAATCATCGAACACATCGCGGGCGACGCCGGAATCCAGCGAGACCGAAAACACGGTGCGGCAGATGATGTCCGCCGTCAGGTGGCTCATGGCGAGATCCAGCGAGAATGCGTCGCCGGACGCGGCGAGGCCGTCGAGCCGCGTCTCCTGCTCGGCCACGGCTTCGCTCATCGCCTTGAAGGCCAGCGACAGGCGCATGTGCGTGAATGCGGGATCGATCATCGCGCGCTGGCGGCGCCACTTCTCGCCGTCGGTGACGAAGATCGACTCGCCGATCAGCGATTCCAGCGCGCCGACCATCAAGTCGCTCTTCGGGAAGATGCCGTCCTTGTCCTCGAGGATTTCGCGCACGACGGCGGGATCGTTGAACAGGATGATCGAGCG
>JAIXVM010000071.1 GCA_027482995.1 Hyphomonadaceae bacterium
CGCTCGCCTCGTCCAGCGCGTAGCGCCAATAGCCCGTGCCGCCGGCGTTGGGCATCACGAAGTCCGGGCAGGCCGGCAGCTTGATCAGCGCCTGCTTGCCCGTCAGCAGCTGTTGCACCACCGTGCTCGTCCCGCCCGTCTGCACACGCGCCGAGAACGGTACCTGCCAGGTCGACCCCTGACGGTCGATCTCGGAGCCGAGCGGCGCATAGCGGCTCTGCTCCACCGTCATCGACGCCGCGTCCCCCGAACAGGTCACCGCCACGTCCAGCATCGGAATGCCGGGCTGCGAAATGAAGGTCCGGAAACTGTCCGTGATCGCCTCGTTGCCGGAGCCTTCGGCGAGGCTCGTCATGAAATCATCCGCGTCCGCGACCCCGTCCGTGAAGCGCCGCATGTGCACGCGGATGCCTTCCCGGAATTTCTCCTCGCCGAGATAGGTCTCGAACATGTTCAGCACGCTGCCACCCTTCTGGTAGGTGATCGCGTCAAACGCATCCTCGATCTCGCTGTTCGAGTTGACCGGATTGCGCACCTGCCGCGCCGACAGGAGGCTGTCGCTGCCCATCGCGCCGAGCCCGCCCGCAATCGGGTTGAGGTTCCATTCCCCGCCCGCGTCAATCGCGTGCATCGTCTTGCTCGCCATCCAGGTGGCGAAGGCTTCGTTGAGCCAGATGTCGTCCCACCATTTCGGCGTCACGAGATTGCCGAACCACTGGTGCGCCAGTTCATGCGCGTGCGTCGAGAAGATGCTCCGGCGCTGTTGCAGCGTCGTGCGCTCATCGATCAGCAGCGCCGACTCGCGGTAGATGATCGCCCCCGCATTCTCCATCGCCCCATAGGCAAAATCCGGCGCCGCGATCAGGTCGAGCTTTCCATACGGATAGGCCTGCGCGAAGTACGCCTCCTGCCAGAGCAGCATCTCGTCGGTGATGGCCAGAGCCTCGGCGAGTTTCGCGCCCTTGCCCTTGGCCGCAAAGCCGCGCAGCAGAACGGGCGCCGGGCGCATGCCGGACGTATAGTCGACAAAGAACAGCTCGCTCTCGTCATAGGGGCCCACCGCCAGCGCCAGGAGATAGGACTGGATCGCCCGTGTCGGCGCAAACACATGCTCCACGAAGCCGTCCTTGGGCGGGCTGGACGACAGCAGCAGCCCGTTCGAGACCACCTTGTCGCCTTCCGGCGCGGTCACGGTGATCACCCAGGGTGTCTTGAAGCGCGGCTCGTCGAAGCTCGGCACCATCCGGCGCGCATCGATCGCCTCCATCTGGGTGGCGAGGTAATCCTCGCCGCCGGCGGTCACCTTGTAGAGACCGGCCAGCCCGAAATTGTAGGGCGCCTCATAATCGATCACGAGCGTTGCCCCGCCCGCCGGCAGGGTACTGGCAAAGTCGAAGTATCCGACCCCGCCTTCGGCCTGGTTGCCGGTAAACGTCGCCGCCACCTGCGAGCCGTCCGGCAGCCGCGCAAACGCGTTGAGGATTTTTTGGTCCAGCGAATGCAGCCAGATCCGGTCATGCGGCTTGTCGAGCGTCACATCGATCTCGACCGCGCCGGTAAACCCGTCCGCCGATGGATCCGTCTTGAGGTTCAGCCGGTAAACCGTCGGGGTCACCCCCTCTGGCAGCTGGCCCACCGGGGCTTCCAGCAGCTTCACCGGGCCGTTTTCCCCGCCTCCCGGCGCGTCGCAGGCGGCCATCGCGAGCAGGGAAACGGCGCCGATCAGGGCGCGGGCGAGGGAGGATTTGGTCATGGGTCAGGTCCCGCAGCTGGAAGGAAACAGGCGGAGGTAAAACCTGGGCTGCCGGCCCCGCAAGGCGCGCTGCACACAGACCACCGTTCCCAACCGCCCGGCGTTGCTGGTATCTGTCCCGCCAATGTCACAGGAACATGACACTCTCTGCGAAGCGCTGAAACGCCGCGCCCGCGCGCTGGGGTTCGATGCGGCCGGCATCGCGCGCGCCGACGAGGCATGGGAAGCAGGCGCCCGCCTCGCCGAGTTCATCGCCGAAGGCCGCCATGGCGAAATGCGCTGGATGGAGGAGACGCTCGCCCGCCGCAGCGCGCCGACCGCCATGTGGGCAGACGCCCGCTCCGCCCTCGTCGTCGCCCTGAATTACGGCCCGGACCATGACCCGCTGGAGACGCTCGCTCAGCGCGAGACCGGCAACATCTCCGTCTATGCACGGGGCAGGGACTATCACGACGTCATCAAGACCCGCCTGAAACAGCTTGCGGGAGAGGTCGCCCAGCTGACCGGCGCCGAGGTCAAGGTCTTCGTCGATACCGCCCCCCTGATGGAAAAGCCGCTCGCCCAGAAGGCCGGCCTCGGCTGGCAGGGCAAGCACACGAACCTCGTCAGCCGCGATCTCGGCTCCTGGTTCTTCCTAGGCACGGTGCTCACCGCCGCCGCGCTCGCGCCGGACGTGCCCGAGCCCGACCATTGCGGCTCCTGCCGCGCCTGCCTCGACATCTGCCCGACGAACGCCTTTCCCGCGCCCTACCAGCTCGATGCCCGCCGCTGCATCTCCTACCTCACCATCGAACACGCCGGTCCCATCCCGCGCGAATTTCGCGCCGCGATGGGCAACCGCATCTATGGCTGCGACGATTGCCTCGCTGCCTGTCCCTGGAACAAGTTCGCCGGCGCGGCCTCCGAATCAGCCCTCTTCGCCCGCGCGGAACTCAAGTCCCCCGGCCTCGATGAACTCGCCGCGCTGGACGACGCCGCCTTCCGCGAAGTCTTCTCGGGCTCCCCCATCAAGCGGTCAGGCCGGGCCCGCTTCGTGCGCAATGTCGCCGTCGCCATCGGCAATTCGGGCACGCCGCGCCTCGCCGCCAGCCTGTTGCCGCTTCTGGACGACGAGGCCCCGGCCGTGCGCGGGGCAAGCGTCTGGGCGCTCGCCCGCCTTGATCCCGCCCGCTTTGCAGCCGAAAAGGCGCGCCGCCGGGCCAGCGAATCTGACAGCGCGGTGATCGAGGAGTGGGATCTCGGGGCATGAGCGACGACACACCGAACACGCAGGCGCCAGCCGCATCCTATTACGGGGTCGAGACACCGCCGCCGGGCTCTGAAAACCCGAAGCCCGCCGCGCCGTTCTGGCGCCGCATCCTCGTCCGGATCATCCAGGCCGGCATCGCGGTTTTCCTGCTGTTCCACGTCTACGCGCTGCTGCTCAAACTCATGCCCGCGCCGGGCACCATCCTGATGACCCAGCGCGGCCTCGCCGGCGAAGACGTGCGCCGCGACTGGGTGGGCCTCGACAAGATTTCGCCAAACCTCGTCTTCGCCGTCATCGCTTCGGAAGACGCGAAGTTCTGCGAACATGGCGGCATCGATTGGGATGCGATCGAGAAGGCCCGCGAATACAACAAGAAGCACGAAGACAAGAAACGCCGCGGCGGCTCGACCATCAGCCAGCAGACGGCCAAGAACGTCTTCTTCTGGAATGGCGGCGGCATGCCCCGCAAGGCGGGCGAAGCCTGGATGACCTACGTCATCGAAACCGTGTGGGGCAAACGCCGCATCATGGAAGTCTATCTGAACGTCGCCGAATGGGGCGACGGCATCTTCGGCGCCGAAGCCGCCGCGCAGGCCCGTTTCGGCAAGTCAGCCGCCGACCTGTCGCAGCTCGAAGCCGCGCGCCTCGCGGCGGTCCTTCCGTCCCCGAACAAATGGAGCGCCGACAAGCCGGGCCCTTATGTGAGGAAGCGTACCCGCTCGATCCTGTCGCGCATGAAGGTGGTCGCCAATGAAGGTTACGCCGCCTGCGTGCTGGGCGAAGGTGCCCGCGTGAAGCCTGAGCCGGGCGAGACGCCGCGCCCACGTCCGAAACTCGAAGACATTCCGGACGCGCCGGACACGGGCGAGGAGGCGCTGGAAGTGCCCGCCGAAGCCGTGCCTGAAGAGAATGCGAACGATGCCCTCAACGACGTGCTGAACGCCGCCGACGAGACCTTCGCGCAGCCGCCGGCACCGGACGCCGAAGCGCCCGCCCAGGCGCCGGCGGAAACACCGCCCGTCGACCCCGAGCCCGCCCCCACCGATCCGCCTGCGGACGATGGCGGCCCCACGATCCTCACGCCGGAATAGAGGCACAAGTCCGGGCTTGTGCCTCAAATCGGACCCCTCCAGACCCCCATCCCGAATCTTTATTCCTGTCGCCCCGGCGAAAGACGGGGTCCGGAGATTCTTGAAATCGCTCAAGTTTCTGGGTCCCGGCTTCCGCCGGGATGACAACCAACTGAACTTTTCACCCCCGCCACCAATCCGGCAGGCTAACCGCCCGGTGTAATCTCACGCCTATCTGCCGGGCAGGGGCCGCACCGTACCGTCCGGTTGGCCTGGCAGACCGCCCCGGATGTGGGGCCCGGCGTGAGGTAACGGCACGCCGGGTCTCTAGGGACGTTGATCCAGGCAAGCCGGTCCAAAAGCCGGTGGAGAATCCCGTCTGACCACCCGGCCTCCCACAAGGGGGCAAGGTCCCGCACGAGATAAGCCGTCAAGGCCTGGCAGCGCCGAAGTCATCCCGAGAATTGCCCGAAGGCCGGTGGCGGCGCGCGGCGGACGTCAGGCGTCCACACCGCAAACACTCTTCTCGGACGCTCGCGGGCGTCCGCCGCGCAGGCTCCACTCCGTACCCGGACGGCTTCCGCCGGTCCGGGCACAAGCGGCTGCGTCAAACCGGATCGTAAGGGAACACGCTGGCGGTGGCGCCCATGCTGAAGAAGCTGCCGCTCATCGCCGGGAAGCAATGGTCGATCAGCGTCTCCGGTGTCCAGCCTTCGAGCCGCGCCAGCGATTTCACCGGACGCGGCTGGTCGAACAGGATCACTTCATTGCCGCGCACGCCGAAGATCTGTCCGCTGACATGCGCCGCCGTGTCCGCGCAGAGCGCCACGCCCAGCTGGGCCACCTGGTCAGCCCGCATGCCGTTCTTCATCCGCTCGACGCGCTGCGCGCTCGCCTCGTCCTTCACCGGAATCGACGCAATCATCCGTGTCCAGGCAAAGGGCGCAATGATGTTCGAGCGCACTTTCTTGGCCGCGCCCTCCATCGCTACCACGCGGCTGAGGCCCGCAATGCCGAGCTTGGCCGCGGCATAGTTGGCCTGGCCGATATTGCCGATCAGGCCCGAGGTCGAGGTGAACAGCACGAAGGATCCGCGCTCGTTCTCGCGGAAATACTCGATCGCGGCGCGCGTGACGTTGAAGGAGCCGTGCAGGTGAACGTCGATCACGCCTTTCCAGTCCTGCTCGCTCATCTTGTGGAACATCCCGTCGCGCAGGATGCCCGCCGGATTGATGATCGCATCGAGCCGGCCAAACGTGTCGAGGGCCTGCGTCACCATGCCGGCCACCGCGTTATAGTCGGTGACGCTGTCGGAGTTGGAGACCGCCTCGCCGCCGGCCTTGCGGATTTCCGCAGCGACAGCCTCTGCCGGGCCAGCCGAGCCTTCCTCATCGCCTTTCAGGCTTCCGCCGAGATCATTGACCACGACTTTCGCGCCCTCGCGCGCCGCCAGCAGCGCGCATTCCTTGCCGATGCCATTGCCGCCGCCGGTGACCAGCACGACTTTTCCGTCCAGAACGCCCATGTTTTTCTCCCTTTATGTCTCGGGCCGGGACACTACTGCCCCCGCCGCGCCTCGCAAGGGCAGGGCGCCGAAAATCAGGGTTTGAAATGCCGCGGGCGAAGGGCTAGCTAGCCGCCATGACACGCACCTTCCAAGCCATCATCTGGGATTTCGGCGGGGTCTTCACCTCCTCGCCCTTCGAAGCCTTCAACCGCTATGAAGCCGAAACCGGCCTGCCGCCGGATTTTATCCGCACCGTCAATTCGCTGAACCCGCTGGAGAATGCGTGGGCGAAGCTCGAGCGGTCGGAAGTCGACGCCGCCACGTTTGATGGCCTCTTCCGCGCCGAAGCTCAGGCCCTCGGCCATGACGTACCCGGCCGCGACATTCTCGGCCTCCTCTCCGGCAGCCTTCGCCCTCGTGTCGTCAACGCGCTGAAGGTCTGCAAAACGAAAGGCAAGGTCGGCTGCATCACCAACAACGCGCCGATCGGCAAGGGCGCGTCGATGACCCACGACGACAAGAAGGCCGCGGAGCTCGCCGAAGTCTTCGCCCTGTTCGACCACCTGATCGAAAGCTCGAAGCTTGGCATCCGCAAGCCCGACCCGCGCATCTATGCGCTGATGTGCGAGGCGCTCGATGTCGATCCCAAAGCCTGCGTCTATCTCGATGACCTCGGCATCAACCTGAAGCCGGCGCGCGACATGGGGATGGCCACGATCAAGGTCACCGGCGAGGAACAACTCCTCACCGATCTCGAAGCCCTCACCGGCTATGCGCTCCGCTAGTCTCGCGGCCGCTCTCGGACTGCTCGCGCTCGCCGCCTGTTCACAGGCCGAGCCCGAAGTGGTTGTGCCGCTGCCGCCTGTCCAGGACGACCGCTTCACCGAAGCGCCCGAGGCGCCAGCGCCCATCGAGATCAACAAGGCGGCGGCGCGCACCCGCGACGAGCTGCTGAAACACGCGACGCGCGGCTCCCTGCGCGGCCTCGCCGAAGTCGCAAATCGCAATCCGGATTTCAAATCGAATCTCGGCGGGCAGTCCCATGACCGATTCTGGGATCTCTTGCGCCGCACAGGTGTCGATCCGAACCGGAAACTCCGTGAACTGTTTGAACAGCCCGCGGGCCTGCGCGAGATTGATGGCGAGCGTTGGTACGTCTGGCCGGACCTTGCCGCGAAGGATGCGGCCGATCTCATTCCAGAAAAGCTCGACTTCCAGGAACGCCGCCGGCTCGAAGAGTTGATCGGCGAGGACGGCATCGCCCGTATCCGCGCCGGTGAGGGCTATCCGGGCATCCGCACGGCGATATCCGAAGACGGCACGTGGATTTACTTCGTGCTCGGACAAGACGGAGAGGAATGAACATGGCTGCAAAGATCGGCGCCGCCGCCGCACTGAAGGCGCTCAAGGGCTGGACCAAGGTCGAGGGTGAGCGCGATGCCATTTTCAAGGCGTACAAGTTCGCCGACTTCAAGACCGCCTTCGCCTTCATGTCCGGCGCGGCGCTGAAGGCCGAGCAGATGGACCATCATCCCGAATGGTTCAACGTGTACAGCAAGGTCGAAGTCACGCTCACCACGCATGACGCGGACGGTTTGACTCAGAAAGACCTTGAGCTTGCGGGTTTCATGGACCAGCTGGCAGCGCGGCTCGGCTAGGCCTTGCTCCAGGCGACTCGGTAGAGATCGAATCGCCGGTCCTTGAGGTTCTGCACGGCGCCGGATTGGCGGGCCGTCAGAAGGTCGGACAGGGAGAGGTCCGCAAGTGCCACCGTTTCGGTATTGGCCGGCGTATCGGCCGCGATGCCGTCGCGCGAGAAGGGGAAGTCCGACGGCGTCAGGATGCAGCTTTCCGCATAGTGGATGTCCATGTTCTCGACATTCGGCAGGTTGCCAACCACACCGGACATGACAACATAACACTGGTTTTCCACGGCGCGGGCCTGGCAACAATACCGTACACGGAGGTATCCTCGCCGCTCGTCAGTGCAGAATGGCACGAACAGGAGCAAGGCGCCCTGGTCAACGAGGTGGCGCGCGACTTCCGGGAATTCGCTGTCATAACAGATCATCACACCGATCGGGCCGCAATCGGTCTGGATGACGTGATTGCCCTCACCGCCCTTGATGTTCCACCAGCTGCGCTCGGAGGGCGTGGGGTGGAGTTTCTCCTGCGTATGCACCGAACCATCACGCAGGAATACATAGGCGACATTGTGAATATCCCCGTCGGGCATCATCGACGGGTGCGATCCGCCGATGATGTTGATATTGTAGGAGACCGCAAGCTTCTCCATGAACGCGATGTAGCGCCGGGTGTAGCCCGAAATTTTCTGGATCGACTCAACCGGGCCCAGCGGCTTGCTCTCAAGCGAAAGAAGTTGAAGCGTGAAGAGTTCGGGGAAGGTCACGAAGTCCGCGCGGTAATCGGCGGCAATATCGACGAAATATTCGACCTGCTGCTCGAAGTCGTCAATCGAGTTGAGACGCCGCATCTGGAACTGGACAGTCGCGACACGCACACGCTCCGGCAGGGACGTGTCCCCGAAGCTGGGCTTCGCCTTGATCTTGTCCTGGGCCAGGGGATTGCGCCAAAGCATTTGCGTGGCATGGCCGCCGGACTCGATATCTTCGGGAATGTATCCCTTCAGTACACCGACGACTTCAAATTCCTGCCGCAACTGGAAGGACAGGACGGGATCGCGCAATTTCGATTCCTGCACCGCGCGCACATAATCGTGCGGGTCCGGATACTGCTTCATGTGGCGTTGGTAGCCGGGAAGGCGCCCGCCGAACATGATACCCTTGAGTTCGTACCATTGGCAGAGATCCTGGCGGATCTTGTAGAACCGCTGGCCGATCCGCAGGCGGCGGAATTCGGCATCGACGATCACGTCCATGCCGTAGAGCATGTCGCCTTCGGGGTCATGGCGCGCGGCAAAGCCGCCGCCGGTGATTTCGTTCCAGGTGTGTTGGCTCATCGCGATCCCCGACGCGATGATGAAGGTCACGCAGTGACCGACAATCCGGCCTTCGAATTCGGCGACGAATTGCCCGTCGGGGAAACGGTTGATCTGTCCCGCGATCTGGTCGGACGTGTACCCGTCCGCGACGCCATAAACCTTCGCATACATCGGCAGAAGGGACGGAATGTCCTTCAGGGTTGCGTTGCGGATAACGAGTTTTGATTTTGAACTGTTCACAAGGAGCCTGTTAGCGCGGCTCGGTCGGCACGCGCAAGACTGCGCGCAGGCCGCCGAGCGGGCTTTTGGAAAGGCGCACATCGCCGCCATGCGCGCGGGCCGTGTCGCGCGCCAGCGTCAGGCCGAGGCCGGTGCCGGACTCGTTCTGGCTGCGCGCATCGTCGAGACGTGAGAACGGCCGAAAGGCATCTTCGTGTCGCTCGGGCGGAATGCCGGGCCCGTCATCATCGACGACCACCTCCGCCCAGTGTGGGCCATCGACCAGGGTCAGGCGCGCGCTGCCGGCATACTTGATCGCGTTCGAGACGAGATTGGTGACCGCGCGTTTCAGCGCGAGGGGGCGCCCCATGACCCTTATCCTTGCAGGGCCCACGACCGGCACGTGCGGCCCGACCCCGGCCGCGACGTCCCGCGCGGTTTGCGCGATATCGAGCAGCGCCGGCTCGTCGCCTTCCTCGCCGCGTGCGAAGGCGAGGTATTCGTCCAGCATCATGGCCATGTCGTCGAGGTCGGCCTTGGCGGCCTTGATGTCGTCGCTCTCGTCCATCATCGCGAGCGCCAGCTTCAAGCGTGTCAGCGGCGTGCGCAGGTCATGGCTCACCCCGGCGAGCATTGCAGTGCGCTGTTCGGCAAAGGACGTGAGGCGCTGTTTCATGTCGATCAGGGCGCGGGCGGCGTCGCGCACTTCGGTCGCGCCGGACGGGCGGAAGTCCGGCAGGTCGCGGCCCCGGCCAAAGGC
>JAIXVM010000334.1 GCA_027482995.1 Hyphomonadaceae bacterium
AAGGATTCAGCCGTGATGCTGCATCTGGCCCTCAAGGCGTTCTACCCCTCGCGCCCGCCTTTTCCTCTGCTCCACGTCGATACCGGCTGGAAGTTCCGCGAGATGATCGCCTTCCGCGACCGCAAGGTGAAGGAACTCGGCCTCCAGCTCCTCGTCCACACGAACCCCGAAGGCGTGGCCGAAGGCGTCGGGCCCTTCACGCACGGCTCGGCCTACCACACGGACGCGATGAAAACCGTCGCGCTGAAACAGGCGCTCGACAAGTACGGCTTCGATGCGGCCTTCGGCGGCGCGCGGCGCGACGAGGAAAAATCCCGCGCCAAGGAACGCATCATCTCGGTACGGACGGCCGGTCACCGCTGGGACCCGAAACGCCAGCGCCCGGAACTCTGGAACCTCTACAACACGCGCCTGCAGAAAGACGAATCCCTGCGCGCCTTCCCGCTCTCGAACTGGACCGAGCTCGACATCTGGCAGTACATCCGCCGCGAGAAGATCGAACTCGTCCCGCTCTACTTCGCGGCACCCCGCCCGGTCGTCGACTGGAACGGCACGCTGATCATGCTCGACGATGACCGCGTCCCGCCGGAGATCGCGAAGAAGGCGACAACGAAATCCGTCCGCTTCCGCACCCTCGGCTGCTATCCGCTTACCGGCGCGGTCGAGAGCAAAGCCACCACGCTCGACGACGTCATCCAGGAAATTCTCCTCACCACGACGTCCGAACGCCAGGGACGCGCCATCGACAAGGACCAGGCCGCCTCGATGGAGAAGAAGAAGCAGGAGGGCTATTTCTGATGCGCCTCCATGATGATCTCATCGCCGAAGACATCGGCGCCTATCTCGAAGCCCACGAGCAGAAATCCCTGCTCCGCTTCATCACCTGCGGCTCGGTCGATGACGGCAAGTCCACGCTGATCGGCCGCCTGCTCTACGATTCGAAGATGATCTTCGAAGACCAGCTCGCCACCCTTGAGGCCGATTCCAAGCGCGACGGCACGCAGGGCGACAACATCGACTTCGCCCTCCTCGTCGACGGCCTCGCTGCCGAGCGCGAGCAAGGCATCACCATCGACGTTGCCTACCGCTTCTTCGCCACGCAGAAACGCAAGTTCATCGTCGCCGATACGCCCGGCCACGAACAATACACCCGCAACATGGCGACCGGCGCCTCGACCGCCGACTGTGCCATCCTGATGATCGACGCGCGCAAGGGCATCCTCACCCAGACGCGCCGCCACTCGATCATCGCCACCCTGCTCGGCATCCGCCACCTCGTCCTCGCCATCAACAAGATGGACCTCGTCGGCTACAAGCAATCCGTGTACGAACAGATTGTATCCGATTACAAAATCTTCGCCGAGGCCTTGCCCGGCAATCTCCAGATCACGCCGATCCCGATCTCCGCCCTCGCCGGCACCAACATCACCGAGCGCTCGACCGAGACGCCCTGGTATTCCGGCCCGAGCCTGATGGACTATCTCGAGACCGTCGAGATCGCGAAAGAGGCCGAAACGCTGCCCTTCCGCATGCCGGTCCAGTGGGTGAACCGCCCGAACCTCGACTTCCGCGGCTTCTCCGGCCAGATCGCCTCCGGCCGCGTCCGCCCCGGCGACCGTATCCGCTCGCTCCCGTCGGGCCGCGAAACCACAATCACCCGCATCGTCACGCAAGGCGGGGACCTTAATGAAGCCGTCGCGGGCCAGTCCGTCACGCTCACCTTCGCCGACGAGATCGACACCTCGCGCGGAGACCTGATCGCCGAAGGCACCGCTCCGCCGGAAGTCTCCGACCAGTTCCAGGTCAAGCTGCTGTGGATGAGCGAAAACCCGCTTCTCCCCAGCCGCCGCTACTTCCTGAAGTCCGGCACGCGCACCGTCTCGGCCACCGTCAACGCCCCCAAGCACGGCATCGATGTCAACACGATGGCGGAGACCGCCGCCCGCACGCTTGAGCTCAACCAGATCGGCGTTACCACCCTCGCCCTCGACCAGGCCATCGCCTTCGATCCGTATACGGTCAACCGCCTGACCGGCAGCTTCATCCTGATCGACCGGCAGACGAACGACACCGTTGCCCTCGGCCTGATCGACTTCTCCCTTCGCCGCGCCGCCAACATCCATTGGCAGGCGATCGACGTGACCCGCGAAGCCCTCGCCGAGCAGAAGGCGCAGCAACCGACCGTCCTCTGGTTCACCGGCCTCTCTGGCTCCGGCAAATCCACCATCGCGAACGCGCTGCAGAAACGCCTCTACCAGATGGGCCGCCACACCTTCATCCTCGACGGCGACAATGTCCGCCACGGCCTCAACCGTGACCTCGGCTTCACCGACGCCGACCGCGTCGAGAACATCCGCCGCGTCGCCAACGTCGCCCGCCTGATGACGGACGCCGGGCTCATCGTGCTCGTCTCCTTCATCTCGCCCTTCCGCGCCGAACGCCAGATGGCGCGTACGCTGATGGCCGAGGGCGAGTTCGTCGAAATCCACGTCGACACGCCCCTCGGCGTCGCCGAAGAGCGCGATGTCAAAGGCCTCTACAAGAAGGCCCGCGCCGGCGAGATCCGCAACTTCACCGGCATCGACAGCCCCTACGAGCCCCCGCTCAGCCCGGAACTGCGCCTCGACACCGTCAACCGCACCCCCGAAGAAGCCGCCGAAGAGATCCTCCGCTTCCTCGCCCTGCGCGGCACGTTCGACATCTAGCGCGCTGACGCGGAGCGGCTGAAATGCGCCGAGATCAGCCGCCAGCGATCACAATCGCAATCCTGCGATTTCCCGATTTTTCTTTGCCCTGGATTCGCACTACTGTTGGGTGCAGTTTTTGAAAGGCAGTGCGATGCTCGAAGGCTCATGCGATTGCGGAGCGGTACGCTACACCGTGGACGGCACGCTGGATGAAGTGACAGAGTGCAACTGCGGCATCTGCCGCCGCTCCGGTGGGCTGTGGGCCTATTACACGCCCGCGAAAGTGACGGTGACCGGGCGGACCGACATCTATCTGCGCGGCGATCGCATGCTGGAAATGCACCACTGCAAGACCTGCCGCTGCCTGATGTGGTGGGTGCCGATAGACAAGAGTTACGACCGCATGGCCGTAAACGCACGCATGCTGCCACTGGGCGCGTGGGATGGGACACCTGTCAAGAAATCGGACGGGGCGAGCTGGTGACAGGGAGAGGCACCGCTTGGGTCGAATAGCCGGCTCACGAATTTCTTGCCGTCAAATCACGGTTGCCTCCCCCACCAAGCGAGTGGCAGCAAGGGGCCAAAGCGCCCACTCACGGTCTCTCTCCGAGAGCGCCTCAGATCCCGCGCCGGGCCCCTGCGCCTACGCACCACCCGGCCTGACAATCGGCCTGACGAGCCGCTTCGAAGTCTGCTAGATCAGACGAAATGACGACCGACCGGCCCGCTGCCACGAACACCGAACTCGCCGCCGCCCTGCGCGCGTCGCGGCAGGTTTTCTGGCATGCCGGCGGCTTCAGCCTCTTCGTCAACATCCTGATGCTGACCGGCCCGCTGTACATGCTGCAGGTCTACGACCGCGTTCTCGCCTCACAGTCGATCCCGACCCTCCTGTCGCTGACCCTCATCGTGCTCGTCCTCTACGGCACGCTCGGCGTGCTCGAATGGGCGCGCTCCGGCCTCTTCAGCGTCGCCGCCTCTCGCTTCGAGGGCGCGCTGGGAGAGCGCGTCGCCGCCGCCGCCATGTCGCTCAGCCTCGCCGATCCCGGCCGCGCCTCCGACCGCCCGATCCGCGACCTGCGCCAGCTGCGCCGCTTCATCGCCAGCCCCGTCACCGGCGCCCTGTTCGATGCGCCCTTCGCGCCGCTCTTCCTCATCGTCCTCTTCATGCTGCACCCGGTCTTCGGCCTCTGGGCCGTCTTCGGCGCCGTGATCCTCGTCGCCGCCTCCTGGTTCAACGAGCGCGCCTCCGCCCGTCTGACGAAAGAGAGCGAAGACTTCGAACGCGCAAGCGCCCAGCGCGCCGCCGAAATGACGCGCAACGCCGAAGTGCTCGGCGCCCTCGGCATGGGCGGCGCGCTCCGCCGCCGCTGGCAGGTCCTGTTCGATGGCGGCGACCGCGCCTTCTCCCGCTCCGGCCGCATCCTCTCGGGCTTCTCCTCCGGCATCAAGGCGTTCCGCCTCTTCCTCCAATCGGCCATCCTCGGCATCGGCGCCTGGCTCGTGATCCAGGGCGAAGTCTCAGGCGGTGCAATGATCGCGTCTTCGATCCTGATGGGCCGCGCCATCGGCCCCCTCGAACAGATCGTCGGCCAGTGGCGCGCCATCGCCGCCGCCCGCGAAAGCTGGGCCTCGCTCACCGCAACGCTGCGCCGCGCGCCGTTGCCTGCGCCGCAGATGCCGCTCCCGCCCATCCGGGGCAACGTTCGGGTGGAGAACATTTTCGCCGGCCCGCCCGGCACGGCGACGCCGGTCCTCAAGGGCCTCACCTTCAATCTCGACCCCGGCGACGTGCTCGGCGTGCTCGGCCCCAGCGCCGCCGGCAAGTCCTCGCTCGCCCGCGTGCTGACCGGCGCCTGGCCGCTGATCTCCGGCCATGTCCGCCTCGACGGCGCCGACATCACCCAGCTGCCGAGCGACACGCTCGGGCCCCAGATCGGCTACCTTCCTCAGCAGGCGGATCTTCTCTCTGGCACGGTGCGCGACAACATCGCCCGCTTCCGCGAGGACGCATCGCCCGAAGCCATCCTCGCCGCCGCGCAGGCCGCCGGCTGCCACGACCTGATCCTGCGCCTCGAGAACGGCTACGACACCGAGATCGGTTTCGGCGGCGCCTATCTCTCCGCCGGCCAGCGCCAGCGCGTCGGCCTCGCCCGCGCCCTCTACGGCAATCCCAACCTGATCATCCTCGACGAGCCGAACTCCAATCTCGACGGCCCCGGCGAAAACGCCCTTCAGTCCGCCATCGCCGCCGCCAAGGCGCGCGGCGCCACCGTGATCATCATCGCCCACCGCCCGAACGCCATTGTCCATTGCACGAAGCTGATGGTGCTCGATGATGGCCGCATCCGCGAGTTCGGCCCGGCCGAAGAAGTGCTCGGAAAGGTCCTGCCGAAACAGGCCGCGAACCTCCGCGCCGTCCGCCCCGGGGAGGCCCCCAATGGCTGACCTGGCCTCGACACCCTCCGCACGCGGAGAACACCTGCAATCCTACCTGCGCGCCGGCTGGGGCATCATCGCGCTGGTCTTTGGCGGCCTCATCGCCTGGTCCGTGTTCGCCCCCTTCGAAGGCGCCGTGCTCACCTCCGGCCAGATCTCCGTCGCCTCCAACCAGCAAGCCGTCCAGCATCTCGAAGGCGGCATTGTCCGCGAAATCTACGTGCGCGAATCCGACGCCGTCACCGAAGGCCAGAAGCTGCTCTCGCTCGACTCCACCGCCACCGGCGCCTCCCTGCAAGGCCTCGAAGCGCGCCTCTTCGGCCTCCTCGGCACCGAAGCCCGCCTCATCGCCGAACGCGACGGCACCGCCGAACTCACCCTCCGCCCCGGCTTCGAAGACGTCGCCGCCCGGCCCGACGTGCAGGCCGTCCTCGCCTCTCAAACCTCCCTCATGTCCGCCCGCAGCGACAATCTCGGCACGCAGGGCGTGATCCTCCGCCAACGGATCGACCAGCTGAACACCCGCATCAAGGGCATGCAGAACGAGATCACCGCGAAGGACGACCAGATCGCCCTCGTCGATGACGAAATCTCGCGTTTTGAAATCCTCATGGAACGCGGCCAGGCCGTCATCACCCGCGTCCTCGCCCTCAAGCGCGACCGCGCCCGCCTGCAAGGCGAGAAGGATGCCCTCTCCTCCGAGATCGCCGCCACACGCGTCCAGATCGGCGAAGCCCGCAGCGAGATCGCCCGCCTGGGCCAGGACACCACCGAAACCCTGCTGACCGAGTTGCGCGACGTTCAGACACAGATCAGTGAACTGACGGAAGAACGCCTCGCCCTGCTCGACCGCTCAGGCCGGCTCGACATTACCGCCCCGCGCAGCGGCCGCGTCCTCGGCATCAAGGCGCACACGGTCGGCGGCGTCATCCGCCCGTCCGAGCCCATCATGTACATCGTGCCGGAGAATGACCAGCTCGTCGCCAAGGTGCGCATCAACCCGGTCGACATCGACAAGCTCAGCACAGGCCAGCCCGCCTTGCTCCGCTTCAGCGCCTTCAACCAGGATGAAACCCCGCAGTTCGACGGCCGCGTCATCGCCGTCTCCGCCGACGCCCTGATCGACGAGACCACCGGCGCGCCCTATTACGAAGCCACGGTGGAAATCCCGCAGGCGGCTCTCGACGCCTCCAGCTTCGAACTCCTCCCCGGCATGCCCGTCGAGGCAAGCCTGCGCACCGAAAGCCGCAACGTCCTCAGCTACCTCGTGAAGCCGCTGACAGACTCCGTCTCCCGCACCTTTCGGGAGTAGCGTCCCGCGCCCTAGTCCCTCGGCCGCTTGTACCTCGGCGGGCCGTCCGGCCCGACTTTGCCCGCGTACGGATTTTTGCCCTGGCGCACGAACAGGCGGATCGGCACGCCGTGCATGTTGAACGCCTCGCGGATGCCATTGATGAGATACCGCTTGTAGCCCTCCGGCATCTGGTCGCCGCGCGAAGCGATCAGAACGAAGGTTGGCGGACGCGCTTTCATCTGTGCCATGTAGCGCGGCTTGATCCGCTTGCCCTGCACGCTCGGCGGCGGATGGTGCTCGACCGTATGGCGCAGCCAGCGGTTGAGGTCGCCGGTCTTCGCCTTCGCCGTCCAGTCGCTGTAAACCTTCACGACCGCCGGCATCAGCTTGTCTACATGCCGCCCCGTGAGGCCTGACAGGAACACGACCGGCGCGCCGCCGCCATTCGGCACCAGCCGGTTCGCCAGGTCGCGGATGTGCCGCGCCGCGCCGTCCTGGTCCTCCACCGAATCCCATTTCGAGATCACCAGCACGAGGCCCCGGCCCTCGCGCAGCGCAAGGTCCGCGATCTGCAGGTCCTGCTTCTCGAGCGCGTCATGCGCGTCCATCACCAGTGCGACGATATCGGCATACTTCAGTGAACGGATGGTCTCGGCGGTGGACATCCGCTCCAGCTTCTCCTGCACGCGCGCCTTGCGGCGCAGCCCGGCCGTGTCGACGAGGCGGATTTCCCGCCCCTCCCATTGCCAGTCGATGGTGATCGAATCCCGCGTGATCCCGGCTTCCGGCCCGGTCAGCAGGCGCTCCGATTGCAGCAGCTGGTTGATCAGCGTGGACTTGCCCGCATTCGGCCGCCCGACAATCGCCAGCCGGATCGGCCGCGGCGCCGCGGGCTCCTCCTCCGGCGCGTCCACTTCGGCCGCCTCGATCGCTGTCACAAGATCGTCCTCCGACAGCGTCTCGTCATCGATGTCGATATGCGCGAGCTTCTCGAGAATGTCGTCGCCGCCGCCTGCGCCATAATTCGGCTCGGCCTCTTCCAGCGCGCGCTCGAACGCCTCCGGCCCCAGCACGTTGCGGATCGCCTCATAGAGTTCGGCAAAGCCCTCGCCATGTTCGGCCGACAGGCCCACGGGCTCGCCGAGGCCCAGGCTGAACGCGTCCATCACGCCCGCCTCGCCCTGACGCCCCTCGGCCTTGTTTGCCGCCAGCACGACCGGCATGTTCGCCTTGCGCAGCAGCATCGCGAAGGTCTCGTCCTCGGGCGTCACGCCCACGCGCGCATCGATCAGGAACAGCGCAATATCGGCCTCGGCAATCGCCGCTTCCGTCTGCGCCCGCATCCGCGCCTCGAGGCTGTCATCGCGCACGTTGTCGAACCCGGCCGTGTCGATCACGAGCAGCGGCAAGGTCGCCAGCCACCCGTCCGCCATCTTCCGGTCGCGCGTGACCCCCGGCTGGTCATCGACCAGCGCAATCTTCTTGCCCACCAGACGGTTGAACAGCGTGGACTTGCCCACATTGGGGCGTCCGACAATGGCGAGCTTCAATGGCAAGGCCTCAGCCCTCCTCAAAAATCAGAGGGCAAGACGTTGAATTGAGGCGTCTGCCCTAGTCGATGGCGATCAGTTTGGCGTCGTCGGTGAGGACAAACAGCTTACCCTGCGCCGCAATCGGCTCGATATACACGGTATCCCCCAGCTTCAAAGAGCCGGTCTGCGTGCCGTCCTGCGGGTTGAAGGCCAGCAGCTCGCCGCGCGAGGAGACCACGATCACCCGGCCGGAGGCCACAATCGGGGCCGAGTAAGAGATCCGCTTCTTCTTGTCTTCCTGGTCCTGGAACTGCCGGAGCGGCGTCACCCAGTAGGCTTCGCCCGTCCCGGCATCGAGGCAGGCGAGCTCGCTTTCGGTGCCCAGCACGAACAGGAACCGGCCCACCAGCGCCGGCGCGCGGGTCGATCCGACCGGCTGCGTCCACACGCGTGCACCGCTGCGCCCGTCAATCGCCACGGTCGTTCCGGACTGGCTCGAGGCATACACAAGGCCGGCGCCCAGCACCGGGCGCGAGCCGATATCGTTGATCTCGGAGATCGGCGTGAACCGGCCGGCCTGGGTCAGCGCGTCCGTCCACAGGCGGCGCCCGTTCGAGGCGAGGTAGGCAATCACTTCGCCCGAGGAGAACGGTGCGATCACGAAATCCTCGACCGCTGCAACGCTGGAACTGCCCAGCACCCGGGCCGATTCCGCAATCGCCTGGTCGCTCCACAGGGTCTCGCCATCGGCGAGGTTCAGGCTGAAGACTTCGTTATTGTTCGACGTCACGAAGATGCGGCCATCGTCGATGGTCGGCGAACCGGTCATCGGCGCGCCGAGTTCGCGGCGCCATTTGGTCTCGCCCGTGGCCGCGTCCAGCGCCGTCACGAAGCCATAGCCGCTCGCCACCACCAGCGTGTCGCCGGTGACCGCCAACCCGCCGCCAATCGCGGACTTGTCGCGCTTGGACTCGGCTTTCAGCCGCTCGGTCCAGACTTCCGCGCCGTTCTCGAGGCGGGAGGCCCGCACCGTCTGGCTGGCATCCAGCGTGTAAATCGTGGTGGCGCTCGCGACCGGCGGCGTCAGCAGCGCGCTCTTGCGCGACGAGCCCTCGCCGACCGAACGGCGCCAGGCAATGTCGAGGTTCGGCGCGGCGACCACATGGCCGGCGACCTTGGCGGGATTGCTGCCGGCTTCCGTCCAGTCCTCGATGGGCTGCGCGTCCGGCAACATGATCTCGACGCCGGTCAGCGTCGCACTCGGCGCGATCCGCTCCTGGTCCAGCACCATGGTGATGAGTCCGGCCTTCTCTTCGGCGGCCAGCTCTTCTTTCTTGTTGTCGCCGCCGAAGCCCGGAAGGGTCGGAAGGCTTTCACAGGCGCTCAGCGCCACGATCGACGCCATCGCGAGCGTCGCGGCAGCAGGACGGGAAAATTTCATTGGCCGGTCTCCGGGGTTTCTTCGGCAGGCGTTTCGGTTGGGGCGGCAGGCGCTGTCTCGTCAGCGGCCACAGGGATCGCAGCGAGCGCAATCTCGGCGCGCTGCACGACGCCTGCCGGCGCCGCTGCATCAAACTTCAAACGGTTATACTCGGTCCGGGCCCGCGCAATGTCGCCGCTGGCATAGGCTTTCGCTGCGATCAGCTCGCGCGAAAGGGCGCCCATCGCTGTGTCTTCGGTGGCCAGCGTGCCGAGCGTTGCTTCCAGTTCTGGCAGCGTCAGCGTGTCGGCGCGGAAATAGGCCGCCTTCAGCAGCGCGAGGCGCTCATACGGGCCGCCTTCAGTGCCGCCGATGGCCGCCAGCGTCTCGGCGGCCGCCGCAGCATCGCCCCGGCCTTCCAGCTGGACCTGCGCCAGGTAATGCGCCGCCAGTGGGGAGAGCTTCGATTCCTTCGCCACGATCGCCTTGAACGCGGCTTCGGCCTCTTCATACTGGCCGTCTTCCAGCGCCTTGACCGCCGCTTCCAGTTCCGCCGAACGGGCCACACGGGCGGCTTCCGCCTGCGGCTTGATCAGGAACTCGTTGATCGCCACCGAGCCGATCAGCACCGCGATGGACCCGTACACGAAGGGCCGCCACCGCACCCAGAGGCTGGCAAGCCGCTCTTCGCGGACGTTCTGGTCGACTTCTGAGAAGATATCGGTCAAGCGGCAGGCTCTCTTTCGGATTCGGCGCGAACCTAGACGCCGCAGATGGCGCCTGCAACGGATCAGCGCTGTTAGGCTTCAGGTTTTCGCAGGCTGTAGGTCTCGGCTTTGGCGGGGAAGGTGCGCGCGCGGACATCCGCCGCATAGGCCGCCACCGCCTCGGAAATCGCCGTATTCAGGCCGGCATAGCGCCGCACGAATTTCGGGGTCCAGTCAAACAGGCCCAGCATGTCCGGTGTCACCAGGATCTGCCCGTCACAGGCGTTCGAGGCCCCGATCCCGATGGTCGGGCAGCTCACCGCCGCCGTTATTTCCGCCGCCAGGTCCTCCGCGACGCCCTCGATGACGATCGCAAACGCCCCGGCCTCCTCGGCCGCTTTGGCCTCCGCCATGACCCGGCCGCGCTCGTCCAGCGTGCGCCCCTTGGCCCGGAAGCCGCCGTCGACGTTGATCGCCTGCGGGCGCAGGCCGACATGCCCCATGACCGGAACGCCCCGTTCCACAAGGTGGGCGATCTGGTGCGCGGCATAGGCCCCGCTCTCGATCTTCACGGCCTGGCAGCCCGTCTCCTTCATGATCCGCGCCGCATTCAGGAAGGCCTGGTCAGCATTCGTCTCGTACGAGCCGAACGGCATGTCGACGACCACGAACGCCTGCTGGGAGCCCCGCATCACCGCCTGCCCGTGCAGGATCATCATATCAAGCGTCACGCCCACCGTGTTCGGCAGGCCGTGCACAACCATGCCGACGGAATCGCCCACCAGCAGAAGATCGCAATGGGGGTCGAGCAGCCCCGCCACCGGCGCCGTGTAGGCGGTGAGGCAGACGATGGGTTCGCCGCCCTTGCGCGCGGTGATG
>JAIXVM010000215.1 GCA_027482995.1 Hyphomonadaceae bacterium
CGTCAACCAGACCAGCCAAGCCGTGTCGGTCTCGGTGACCAACGTCAACGAAGCACCAGTGATCACGTCCGCGACGAGCGCAGTGTTTGCAGAGAACGCCGCCAGCGTTGTCTACACTGCCATTGCCACTGACGTGGATGCAGGTGCGCAGCTGACGTTCAGCCTCAACGGTGCGGATGCGTCACTGTTCACCATCGACGCCGGCACTGGCGCAGTAACCTTCATCGCCGCTCCCGACTTCGAGCGGCCGGCCGATGCCGGTGGCAACAATGTCTATGACCTGACGGTTACGGCGAGTGACGGCGTCAACCAGACGAGCCAAGCGGTGGCCATCAATGTCACCAACGTCAATGAAGGTCCGGTTCTGACCTCGGCTTCGAGCGCCGCATTTGCTGAGAACGCGAGCGGTGTTGTCTATACGGCGACCGCCGCTGACGTCGATGCCGGCACGACCCTGACCTACAGCTTGAGCGGCGCGGATGCGTCTCAGTTCACCATCGATACCGCGACGGGCGTCGTGACTTTCAACGCTTCTCCCGACTTCGAGCGTCCTGCCGATGCCGGTGGCGACAATGTCTTTGACCTGACGGTTACGGCGAGCGACGGCGTGAACCAGACGAGCCAGGCGGTGGCCATCAACGTCACAAACGTCAACGAAGGTCCGGTCCTGACGTCTGCAACGAGCGCAGTGTTTGCCGAGAACGCGAGCGGTGTGGTGTATACGGCGACCGCCACAGACGTGGATGCAGGTGCGCAGCTCACGTTCAGCCTCAGTGGCGCGGATGCGTCTCTGTTCACGATCAATGCTTCGAGCGGTGCTGTCTCGTTCCTCTCGGCGCCCGACTTCGAAACCGCGGCTGATGCCGGTGGCAATAATGTCTATGACCTGACGGTCACGGCCAGCGACGGCGTCAACCAGACGAGCCAAGCGGTGGCCATCAACGTCACCAACGTCAATGAAGGTCCAACCGGGATCACGCTCAGCGGCGGCACGATTCAGGAAGATGTCAGCAGTGGCGGCTCGGTCGGCAGCGCGTTTGCGTCCGCCGGGCGCCTCGTCGGCACGCTTTCGGCCGTGGATGCCGATTCAGGCGACTCGCATACGTTCACCCTGGTCGGAGACGGCTCCGGAAACTTCGAGATTGCCGGCAATCAGATATTTGTTCGCGACGGTGTCGTCCTCGATCACGAAACGGCATCCGGCGCGGAACTTTCAGTGCGCGTCACAGATTCTGGCGGCAATACATTCGACCGGGAGATCCAGATCGACGTTCTGGATTTCGAAGGTTTTGCGGCGGGGACAAGCGGATCTGATCTCATCACCGGATCGACCGAGGAAGATTCGCTCTATGGAGGTCTCGGAAACGACACCTTGCTGGCGACGCCGGATGTATCGTCCGCGTACACGGATTTCAGACGCAGTGATCCGGCGCCTGCGCCGACGTCTGCCTCTGCATCTTTGTCTGGCGCGACCATCGCGTTTGCAACGCCGATCGACAGCGCAATCATCACACTCGGCGATTCCAACGGGAACACATTCCAGACGATCCGTGCGACAGCCTATTTCCAAGGCATCGCCGTCGGTTCGGCTACGGCAGATGTCTATGGTGACAATGCCACGCTCGCCGTGAATGTCGGCGAAGGCGTGCTCTTCGACGAGGTTGTGGTTGAAACGGCGACGTTCGACTGGACGACTGGTGAGTACACATACACGGCGCTCGAGAAATCTCCGTTCACGGTCGATGCCGTCCGCTACGGCGACGATGCGCCATCGGCTGAAGTCAACACGCTCAACGGCGGCGCCAGTGATGACCGCCTGTTCGGATCATCGGGCGCCGATACGCAACTAGGCGGCGACGGCAATGACACGCTCTACGGATCGGCCGGCGACGACCTCCTTGATGGCGGGGCAGGGATCGACACGATTGACTACTCGAACTCGGCGGCCCCGGTTACCTTGATACTGTCCCAGCCCGATTCGGTTGGCTTCGATTGGGATCCCAATGCAACGCCCGGCGTCACGGGCGGCTATGCGACCGGCGACACGCTGGTGTCCATCGAGCGGGTTGTCGGAACCGACGGTGACGATCGGATTTATGGCGCGACAGGCGGCACGATCGCAGAGCTTGGGCTCGGTAACGACTATTTCGACACGAGAGCAGACAGCACCGGCGCCGACACCGTCAATGGCGGCGGCGGCCATGACCGGATCTTCGGCGGCGGCGGCAACGACTCGCTTTCGGGTGGGGACGGCGAAGACTTCATTCTGGGTGAAGACGGCGATGACCGGATTTCCGGGGACGCGAGTGCGGACAGTCTCCATGGCGGGGCAGGCAACGACACGGTGATCGGAGGTTCGGGTTCGGACTATCTCACCGGCGGCTTCGGCAACGACACGATCTATGCGGGTGGCACGGCGCCGGCGAGCCAGCTCCAGGACCTGACCGAGCCGGGCAAGTTTGCCAACGTCGTGAAAGACGCGATTGTATTCCATCAGCCGACGGGTTCGGCGATCGTCACGCTCGGGGACGCAAAAGGGCAGACGTATCTGACCGTTCAAGCGACAGCTTACTACAAAGGCGTGGCCGTCGGTTCCGTCAGCGCAGATGTCTATGGCGACAAGGCAACGGTTGCTGTCGACTTCGGCGAAGGCGTTGTGTTTGACGAAATCCGGTTGGAGACAGCCGTCTTCGACTGGTCGACCAATGAATATGTCTACGATTCCTTGTCCTCGACCCCGTTCACAATCGATGCGGTCCGATTTGGGGACCACACGGCATCGGACGAGTATAATTCCGTTGATGCCGGTGACGGCAACGACACGATCTATGGATCTCAAGGACGCGACTGGCTCTACGGAAGCAACGGCAACGATGTTTTTTATGGCTCGGCAGGCGGCGACATGATCGACGGCGGTGCTGGTATCGATACGGTCGACTATTCCGCATCGGCCGCGCCGGTGACCCTCGTTCTCACACAGCCAGATGCAGTCGGATTTGAGTGGAATTCGAAGGCCCCGGTTACCTTGACGGGCGGACTTGCCGAGGGCGACTCGCTCAGCGGTGTCGAACGGATTATCGCGACCGCCGGAAATGACAGAATATATGGCGCAGCGGGCGGGCTGACGGCCGAGCTCGGTGACGGCGATGATTACTACGACACTCGCCAGGACGATAAGGGCGTCGATATCATATTTGGTGGCAATGGGACCGATCTGATCTTTGGCGGCGGGGGAAATGATCAGATTTACGGCGATGCCGGTGGCGATGATCTCTTTGGTGAAGATGGCGACGACAGAATCGATGGTGGCGCAGGCAATGACATGTTGTTTGGCGGCGCCGGAAACGACGTCCTGAACGGCGGCTCGGGCGCTGACGTTCTTCGAGGCGGAGACGGTGACGATATTCTGGTTGCGCGTGCAGGTGACAGCGGCGGCTGGGACTATGCTTCCGGCGATGCAGGTTCGGATCTCTTCGAGTGGGAAGTCGGGGCGGGCAACTGGTGGGTCAGTGGCGGCGAAGGTCGCTGGACCGACACCCTAGACCTGTCAGCGGCGAAATCGGGCCTCGAGTACAAGTATGATTGGACCGTGACTTTCACGTCCGGCGGCATACTGAGTTCGAGCGGCGGTGAAATGATCCTGCAGCAAGATAGCGCCGGTTACATCACGATTGGCTCAACCGGCGAGCAGGTCACTTTCGATTCTTTAGAAGTGATCCGATGGGGCTGATCTGCAGGCGTCTGCCCGCAGACTCTTCGGCAATCCGATCCATTGCGGCCTGACGCAATCGGATGCCGGAGAACGCATCAATCTTCGGCCAGAAGCAGGCGTCCAGATTAGCTGCCGCATCCGGATGCGGTGCAAGGATGGCAAATCGCGCGGCGAGGTCCGCTGCCCCCAACTTGGGATCGGGTGTCTCGGCTGCGGCAGCAATGACCGCGTCCGCATAGACACTCAGACCGTCTTCGGCCGTCGCGAGCGATTGACGAAACGCGGAGAGCCCTTTTCGCAAGACCAGTTCGTCTACGTCTTCGCCTTCCTTTCCAGGGCGCGCGACGGAAACTTCAAGTCCGGCTGCAAACGCGCCTTCGGTCGCAGAGAGCATGCCGCGCCAGCCGGCGAAATCGGGATCAAAACAAAGCACGAGCTTTCGGATTCCAATCGACCTCAAGTGCAAATGCTGTGGGGGCCGGATGAAGCACGTATGAGGCGTTGCGACGTCAGTTGCGCCAGCCTGCCTGAGTGCCAGGTAGTCGGTGGAACCCTCCACAACCACAAGCGTGTCGTGACCGGCTGCGCGTGCCTCCGTGACGCCTTGCAGCGGCAACTGATCGCGGTCGCCGATCAATGCGTAGCGAATGTCTGCGGGTCCATTGGGCGTTTGAGTTACAATCGGGTGGTTCCGGCGCAGAACCAGGCCCTGGACCGATCCGTACCCGTCGGTCCACGGAATCACGAGCGCATCCTCCACGTCCCGGCGCAGGACGCCGCTTTTGCGGATTTCCAATTCGGCGAAGCCGGCGTCTCGAAGCGCAGACTGAAGCCCGTTGGCGCTGTGGAAGTATCCGAGCCGGAATGGAGAGACGCTCGGTTTCAAGTGCTTTTGCGCCAGCACACCCGCGCGGGTTGCCTGACCCGCTGATCCCGTCAAAGCGCCGGCGCAAATGGAGACAGTTGCTTCGAGAACGGGAGAGATCACGTGTTTCATGCGCCGAGTTTGCAGCACTGTTCCTAAAGGGCCGTGAAGTTCGGACCTGACCGCAAAGTGACAATTCGTCAGACATGTGCGGCGCGACATGCATCCTTCGCCGGACTGTCTCTCCGCCAGCCCGGCCAGAAGCGGCCAAGCTAAGGATTGATCGAGGCGGCCTGAATGTGGGCCGAAGCCTTTGCAACGATATCTTCGGCGGAACGAGCGAGGGCGATTTCATAGTCGCCGGCTGGAACCTGCCAGCGGCGGGCGGCGGTGTCGAAATCGGCCAGGAGGCGCGGATCGGCGATGATCTTTGCGGAGGCGCGCTCGCCGGGTTTGAGCTTCAGGCGTGACCAGCCGAGGAGGCGCAATAGAGGCGCGCCATTCCGGCTTGTGAGATAGACTTGCGGCGTGTCGATGCCTTCGAGAGCGCCGGTATTGGTGACGTCGAAGGTGACGGTGAGCGTTTCGCCGCCGGTGACGGCGAAGTTTGAGTAGCCGAAGTCTGTATAGGATAGTCCGTACCCGAACGGGAAGAGGGGCGCCTGACCGGTGCGGGCGTACCAGCGATAGCCGACATCCGAGCCTTCCGTGTGCGGAACATCGAAACCGGGGGCCTTTGACAGGTCGACGCGGCGGCCGCCCGGGCTTTGCCAGGGTTGGCCGAGGCCGGGTAGGTCCGGGCGCGGCAGCTGCGAGATGGCAGCGGGGAAGGTGACGGGCAGGCGGCCGGCAGGGCAAGCGGCGCCGAACAGGATATCGGCAATCGCTTCGCCGCCCTGGCTGCCGGGATACCAGGCCTCGAGCACGGCGGCGACATCCGCCAGCCAGGGCATCAGGACGGGGCCGCCGGTCTGCAGCACGACGATGGTGTTGGGGTTGGCGGCGGCGACGGCGGCGATCAGCGCGTCCTGGCCATTCGGAAGCGAGAGGTCAGGCGCATCGGCGCCTTCGGTGGTCCACTGGTTGGCGAAGACGATGGCGAGATCGACGCCGGCGGCGATGAGCGCGGCTTCGGAGGGATAGCGGCCATTGACGAAGGTGACGCGCGCGCCGGTGGCGGCCCGCTTGATGGCGGCGAGGGGCGGGGAAGGGTGATAGGCTTCGCTGGCCATCGCCATCATAGCGCCTTCGCCGCCGGCATGGATGAAGGCGGCGTGGCCCTTGCCGGTCGTGACCTGCGACGAGCCGCCACCGCACAGGACGCCGACATCGCTGTATCCTCCGATCACTGCAATACTTTTTATACCGCCGGTCAGGGGCAGGATGTTGCGGTCATTCTTCAGAAGCACAATGCCTTCGGCAGCGGCCTGATGGGCAATTCGTCCGTGGGCGGCATAATCGATGGGTTCGCCTTTTGGCAGCGGGCGGTCAAACAGGCCGGCGGCGAACATCGAGCGCAGGATACGGCGGGCCATGTCGGAGATACGCTCCGACGGGGTTTCGCCGGCGGCGACGGACTCGCGCAGGGGCGCTTCGAACCAGACCTTGTGGTCGAGCTGTTCGCCCGATTGCTGGTCGAGGCCGCTCGCGGCGGCGTGCACGCTGGTGGTCGCGCCCCAGTCGGCCATCACGAAGCCCGGATAGGCCCAGTCGCCCTTCAGCACGCCGTTCAGCAACGCGTCGTTCTCGCAGGCATAGTGGCCGTTGATCTTGTTATAGGCGGACATGATCGCGCCGGGCGCGCCGCGTTCGATGGCGATCTGGAAGGCGAGGAGGTCGCTCTCGCGCAAGGCGGCTTCGTCGATGATGGCGTTGACGACGTGGCGGCCGGTTTCCTGGTCGTTCAGCACGAAATGCTTGGCGGTGGCGATGATGCCCTGGCTTTGGGTGCCCCGGATGGCTTCGCCGGAAAGGACGCCCGCGAGCAGCGGGTCTTCGCCGAGATATTCGAAGTTGCGGCCGCAGCGCGGGTCGCGCGTCAGGTTCATGCCGCCGCCGAGCAGGACGTTGAAGCCTTTTTTCGCGGCCTCGTCGCCGATCATGGCGCCGGCGGAGTAGGCGAGGCCTGCGTCCCAGGTGGCGGCCATGGCAAGGCCGGAGGGCAGGGCGGTGGCGGTGTCGCCGGGCCGCGCGTTGCGGGGATTGGTGACGCCCAGGCTGGCATCGGTTTCGTAAAGGCCGGGGATTCCGAGGCGCGGGATCGGCGGCACGTAACCGGCGGCCGGGATCGCACCTTCGGGCAAGGGCGCGCCGGGTAGGAAGCCGATCGCCCATTGGCTGTGCAGCAGGCCGTAGCGTTCGTCTTCGGTGAGGGCGGCGTCCAGCAAGGCGGCGCGCTCATCGGCCGGAAGGTTGGCGTTAATCCAGGGGGCGCGAGCCTGCGGCGTGTCCGTGTTCAAGTTTTCCTCCCGGGATGACGGGCGGGTCTCTGCCCGCCTTTCCAGAGAGGTAGCCCAATACCGGGAGGCGTTGAACCCGTCTTCGTGCCGGGTGTAATTCTGCGCGAGAGCCGCCGGGCTTTAAGTCCTGTTAATCAATTTTGCGGAGTCTGATCCTGAACGCTGCGCGGCTGGAGGCGCGGCCCAACAGACAGGCACTCGATGCGCAGGCTCTTCCTTTCGGTATTCGTGATGGCCGCCGCCTCGGCGCCTGCAGCCTTTGCCGCCGGACTTTCGGCGACGCAAACCGTCGAACGGCGCGTCGTGAGCGAGACGGCGGATGGCGAGCGCGTTGTCAGCTGGCAAGAGGCCGAGAAGGCGGTGCCCGGCGACGTGATGCGCTATGCCATGCAGTATTCGAATGGCGGCGCCGCGAAGGCGGAGAACGTGGTTCTGGTCGTGCCGGTGCCAGACGCGATGCGGTATGTCGAAAGCTCGGCGTCGGTTGAAGGTGCGGCTGTTACGTTTTCGGCGGATGCCGGCAAGACCTTTGCCTCGCGCGGCGAGCTGGCGGTGAACGCGGAAGGCCGCAAGGTCAGCGCCGAAGCCGATGACATCACGCACGTGCGCTGGCTGTTTCCGGCCGGCATCGGCGCGGGCCAGTCGGGCAGCGTCTCTTTCGAGGCCGTCCTGAAGTAAGCCGGACGTTTCGCCGCAGCGGGATTAGCGGCGACTTAACCTTGCGCGGTTAGGTTCCGGGGCAATCAAAAAAGATTGCAGACGGAATCCACATGCCCAAACTTCGCTCTGACTTCAGACGGATCGGCCTTGCGCTTTGCGCGGGCTTTCTGGTGGCCGCGGGCGCGCAGGCCCAGACGCGGACCGGCGCCGGTTCGACGGTCTCCAACACCTTCACGCTGAACTATTCGACGGGCGGTTTCTCGCAGCCCCAGATCAACAATACCGCGTCACCGACCGCCTTCACGGTCGACCGCCTGGTTGACCTGACCGTGACCGCGCTCGACCCGTCCGTGACGGCGGCGCCGAACTCGACCGGCAATATCGTGCGCTACCGCGTGACCAACCTGTCGAACGACGCGATCGCCTATGACTTCGCGACCGCCAACGGTTCAACGACCTACACGCCGAGCAGTGTGGCGGTGACCTATTTCATCGACCTCGACAATGACGGTGTGCTCGACGCAGGCGAGACCTTGCGGACCTATACCGGCGGCTCGGCTTCGGTTGACGTTTCCTCGGATGCCAACGTCGTGGTGATCGTCACCTCGTCGGTCGCGTCAGGAACGGCAGATGCGGCCTTCGCCAACCTCGTGCTGACAGCGGACTCGCTGTTTCCGGTGACGTCGGTGGATCCGACCTGTTCGGTCAGCACCTGCCCGGCGGGCACGCAGATCGTCGGCGACTCGAACGGCAACAGCCTGAACGGCGCCGCCGAGAACGTGCTGCTGGACGGAGCCGGTGTCACGGACGCAGCGAATGCCGGCAACTATTCCGCCAACGCACTGATCACGGTTGTTGCGCCGACGCTTGCGGCGACAAAGTCGGTGAACGTGTTCTCATCGGCGCCAGGGAGTGACGCGGCCTGCGCCGCGCTGACATCCGCCGCGCCCGGGAACCAGTACTCCGTACCTGGAGCTTGTGTTCAGTATGTGATCAGCATCACGAATACCGGTTCAGGCCAGGCAACGACGCTCAATATCACGGACCGCCTTCCGGCGCAGGTGCGTTTCATCAAGGCCGAACTCGGCACATCCACGTCGACCGGCTTTGCCGATGATGGCAATGTGGCAGGCACCGGGCCTGTTCTGACCGCGCCGTCGGCCGCCGAGAACTGCAACGGCACGTCCAACTGCCTTGCAAACCTGACCGACGCCGTGCTCGCCAGCAACCAGAATGGCCAGATCCGGATCTGGGCACGTATCCGCTAAGACGCGGTCCCCGGCGACATTATAGACGCCCCGGTCTCGGCCGGGGCGTTTTCATTTGGCGGTAACACACTCGTTGAAATTTCAACGATCCGGGAGCGCTCGAATTAACCACGCTGTGCGAAGGTTCATCCGTCTGCGGATGTCGTGCCAGGTCTCTGTAACGCGTCCGCAGCCATGAGGCATCACCCGGAGAAGGTGGCGCCCGGTTGCAGGGTGAACGGGAATGACGGCGGCTCCATCCGGAAGCCTCTCGTATTGGCAGCATGCGGCACGTCTGTGCGGCCTCGCTTTGCTTTGCGCGGCCTTTGCCGTCCCTGCCAGCGCCCAGCTCGGCCAGCCCGTCACCAACATTGCAACGGTCAGCTATGAACTGAATGGCGAGGTGACGCGTCTCGAGACCAATGCCGCGACCTTCACGATCGAGGCAGCGCGGTCAGAATCCACCGTCCGGTTCTACCGCTATGCGCCGGGCGCACCCGATGTCTCCGTCCAGGTCAATGGCAGCGATTTTGTCCCGGCGGGATCCGTTCCGGCCGCCGGCGCGCGTCCGGGCGACCCCGGCGATCCTTTCCGCCCGGTTGGCCCGCCGGTCACCAATGGCGGCACCTCGATCGATCTGACCGCGCCGACGCCGCTGGCGGTGGCGACGCACTTCTTTCCGGGCGAGCTGATTTTCGTCGAAGTGAACGATCCGGGACAGAACGGCGATGCAGAGAGCATCGAAACTGTCGTGCTCGAGATCCAGTCGCCGGCAGGCGACGCCATCGTGTTGCGGCTTTACGAGACGGGACCCGACACCGGTTCATTCGTCGCCTATGTGCCGACGGTCTCTACGCCGGCCGCGCCGGGCGATGCCGCGCTGACCACGCTGGCGAACGGATCGGTGACAGCGACCTACGAGGACCCCTTCGACCCGGAGGAAGTGACGTCGGAAACCGCGTTGGTCGATCCCTTCGGCCGCGTCTTTGATTCCATCACGGGCGCGCTTCTGGACGGCGTCGAGGTAACGGTCGTGGATGCGGCGACGGGGCAGCCCGCGCCCGTGTTCGGCCTCGACGGCGTGTCGGTCTATCCGTCCACGGTGCGAACCGGAGGGTCGGTCACCGATTCGGGCGGCTTTGTCTACAATCTGGAGCCCGGGCAGTTCTTCTTCCCGTTGATGCCGCAGGGCTCTTACCGGCTCACCCTCGGACCGCTTGAAGGGTACTCATTTGCCTCGGCGCGCAGCGCGGCCGATCTGGAAAACGTGCCCGGTGGGCCGTTCATCATTCAGCCCGCCTCGTATGGCGAGGCTTTCCTGCTCAATGGTCCGGAGCCGGTCAACTTTGATGTGCCGGTTGATCCGGCGGGCGACCTGCTGCTCGAAAAATCCGTGAGCGCAGCGACCGCTTCGGCCGGCGACACGGTGGGATACACGGTCAAGGTGTCGAACCGGAATGCCAATGCCTTGCGGGTGCGGGTGTCGGATAGGTTCCCGGAAGGCTTCCGGCTGGTGCCGGGCTCGGTCCGGCTGAACGGCGAGACGGCGGGGCGCGTTCGCGTGTCAGACGATGGCGGCCAGATGATCGTGGACGCAGGGCAGATCGCGGCGGGGCAGTCCTTGCAGCTGACTTATGCACTGACGGTGTCGGCGGGCGCGCGGCCGGGCCCGGCGATCAACCGGGCTGTCGTGGTCGATGCATCGGGCAATGCCTTGTCGAACGCGGCGACGGCGTCGATCAATGTGATCGAGGACCTGCTGCGCTCCCGCTTCACGCTGGTGGGGCGGGTGGTCGAAGGCGGCTGCGATGGCAGCGAAGCCTGGGCGCGGACGCTCGCCGCCGGCACGGGCGTGGCGGGCGTGCGGGTTTATCTCGAGACCGGGGCGTACGTGGTGACGGACAAGGACGGTCTCTATCACTTCGAGGGCGTGGAGCCCGGCACGCATGTCGTGCAGATGGATGTCGCTTCCTTGCCGGAGGGCTATGAAGTGATGGCCTGTGAGGAGACGACGCGGCTGGCCGGGTCGGCGATTTCGGCCTTTGTCGATGCGCGTGGCGGCTCGGTTGCGCAGGCAAACTTCTACCTGAAGCGGACCGGCGATGTTGCGGCCGAAACGGTGGAGGGCGAGGCGGACGATACGAAGGAATACCTCAACTATGATGCGGCCTGGCTGGCCGGGCAGGAGAGGGGGATCCGGTGGATCTATCCGGATACGGATCGAACCCCATCGTCCCGAAGCGTGAATATCGGGATCCTCCATCCGGCGGATCACAAGGTCGAGCTGACGCTCAACGGACAGCCAGTCCCCGCCGCCAACTCGGTCGCGGGGCTGACCGATTCTGTGACGGGCAATGCGCTCAGCCGCTGGCGGGGGATTGATATCCTGCCGGGCGAGAACATCGTGACTGCCCGCGTGATTGACGCCAACGGGCAATCCGTCACGGTACTGACGGAATCGATCTGGCATGTGTCGCAGATCGAGCAGGCTGTTCTGGTTGCGGACCAGTCGGTGCTGTCGGCCGACGGGCGCACACCGCCCGTGATCGCGGTGCGGCTGGAGAATGCGGCGGGGCGGCCGGTCCACAAGGGCCGCAGCATCAAGGTGGATGTCTCGGCGCCTTACCAGTTGCGGCGCGATGACGGCTTCGAAGGCGACGGCGTAACGACGACGCGGACCGCGCAGGAAGTGGTGATCGGCAGCGACGGCATTGCGCGCATCATGCTGGAGCCGACGCTGCAGACGGGCCGGGTGCGGATCACGGTCGATCTCGATGATGGCAGCCAGCAGGCGCTGGAGGTCCGGCTCGCACCGGAGGCGCGCGACTGGATCGTGGTCGGCCTCGCCGAGGGTTCGATGGGGCTGGCCGATCCGGACGCCGCGCCGCTGACGCCGCTGGGTGACATGAAGGATGGACGCATCGCCTTCTTTGCCAAGGGCATGGTGAAGGGCGACTGGCTGCTGACGCTGGCGGTGGATACGGCGAAGCGTCGCGGCGCCCGCGATACGGAGCTCTTCGAAGGCTACATTGATCCGAATGCGTACTATACGCTCTATGGTGACCGGACGTGGCAATACTCGGACGCGGAGAGCCGCTATCCGCTGTACGTGAAACTGGAGAAGGACGCGGTCCAGCTTCTGTTCGGCGACTACAATACCGATCTCGGTGACCAGACGCTCGGCCGGTTTGACCGCCGGCTGTCCGGTGTTCGGGTGGAGCGGCAGGGCCGCAACATCTCGGCGACCGGGTTTGCGGCAGAAACCAACCAGGGCTTTGTGCGCCAGGAGCTGGCTGCGGACGGCACCTCCGGGCCGTATGTGCTGCCCGCCGCGCCGGTGGTGCGCAATTCCGAAGTGATCACGGTGGAGACGCGGGACCGCGTGCGGCCGGATGTCGTGCTGGACGTGCGCACGCTGGCGCGCTGGCTCGACTATGACCTCGATTTCCGCACGGGCGAACTCGTGTTCCGCTATCCGGTCAGCGCGACCGATGCCGGCTTCAATCCGAATGTGATCGTCGTCAATTACGAGGCCGAGACGGGCGCCGAGCGTAACGAAACCGTCGGCGGGCGCGTCTCGGTGCATACCGAAGACCGGCGGCTCGAGGCCGGCGTGACGGTCGTGCATGAGGAAGGCTCGCCGTTCAAAGCCAATGCCCGGGGCGAACTCGTCGCTGTCGACGCCGAGGCCAAGATTGATGCGAAGACGCAGCTGAAGGCGGAAGTGGCGACGACGTCCCGGGATGGTGTGCCGGGCGCTGACGGCGCCGAGGCGTTCCGGCTGGAAGCCGTGTACAAGCAGGACGCCGTGACGGTCTCGGCCTACTATCATCAGGAAGATGCCGGTTTCGGCCTCGGCCAGCAGAGTGTCTCCACCATCGGCGTGCGCCGGGTGGGTGTGGACGCGCGGGCGCGTCTTGCCCAAACCGTCAGTGAGCGGACGGGCAAGCGGCAGGACTACATGGCCGAAGGGCGCGCCTACCGGGAGGAGAGCCTTGGCACGGGCGCGGCGCGCGATGTCTCCGAAGCCACGCTCAGCCGCAACAGCGATCACATGGGTCTGACTGCGGGTCTGAAAGCCGTGCGGGAGACATTCGAGACGGGCGAGGCGCCGCGCGACTCCGTGCTGGCGACGGGGCTGGTGCGCCGCACGATGCCGGATCTCGGGCTGACCCTGACAGTGGCGCACGAGCAGCCCTTGTCGGCGCAGGACGAGGCAAGCCTGTTTCCGGAGCGGACCCTCGCGGGTCTCGACAAGACGCTGACCCGCTGGGCGACGCTCAACCTGCGCCACGAGATCAAGAACGGCGCCGCCGCCTCCGGCAACAGCACGCTGGCGGGTGTGACCGTGAAGCCGTGGCGGGGCGCCGAAGTGCGGGCCACGGCCGATCAGGTCACGCAGGACAGCGCAAAGCGGCTGAGCGCCACGGTTGGCGCCGATCAGACGATCCCGATCACGCAGGCCTGGTCTGCGAGCTTCGGCGCCGCGCGGCGGGCCCGGATCGATGGCGGCGATGCGTTTCTCGATGTGACGTCCGGTGCGACGGACTCGGCGCTGGCCGGCGAGGCGGGCTATACGTCGGCGCATGCAGGGCTCGCCTACCGGGCAGACCGCGCCGCTGCGTCGTCGCGGATCGAATACCGGGATTCCGAACTGGGCGTGCGCTGGACGTCGGTGCTGGGCGCCGCCCGCGAAGCCAGTGAGACCTTGTCTTATGCGGCCGCCGTGCGGGCCGAGACCGACCACAAGCCGGGCGCTCCGGACACGGAGCAGGTGGAGGCCCGCATCGGTGCGGCCTGGCGCCCGCGCAGTGAGGGCGCGGTCATCTTCGCGCGGCTGGACGCCAAGCAGGAAGCCGAGGAAGGTATCCGCGATGTCTCGAAGCTGGTGGGCAATCTCGCCGCCAACGTGCGTGTGTCAGAGCGTACCCAGGCAGCGGTGAACCTTGGTCTCAAGTATCAGGAGAGCGACCTCACGGGCACGCGCACCTCCGGGCTGACGCAGCTTGCGGGCGCCGAGATTCGCCGGGACCTGACGCCGCGGTTCGATGTCGGCTTTGCGGCGTCGGCGCTGGTCGATTATGCCACGGGCACGACGGATTATGCGTTTGGACCGTCGGCCGGGTTCACGCCGGTGGAGAATGTCTGGGTCAGTGTCGGCTACAACTTCGCCGGGTTTCAGGACACGGACTTCGAAGGCGCCGAATATTGCCGGGACGGGGCATTCATCAAGGTGCGCGTGAAGTTCGACCAGCACACCGCCGAAGGCCTGCTGAAGAAGATATCGCCGAACTAGGGTCAGGCGGCTTTCGCGGATTTCCCGCCGATCGGTCGCCAGGCCGAGAACGGCCGTTCGATCAGCACAAAGAACACATATCCGGCGGCGAGGCCGAGCGCCATGATCAGCGCGAACCCGCCCGCGATGGTGAGGTAAGTCACCGGTACGAACTTGGCGAAAATCAGCGCGGCAATGTGGAAGACCTGAAGGTGGACAAGGTAGAGCGAGTAGCAGGCGAGCCCGATATAAGTGACATAGGGCAGGCGGCAGAACTTGCCGAACAGCGTATCCGGCTGAAAGGCAAGGCCGAAGAAGACCGCGATCAGGCCGAGGCTGAGCGCCCAGTGAACGATCGTCATCGCCAATGGCTCGAACGTCGCATGGCTGAGCCAGAACATGACATAGACGCCGCCGATGCCGATGAGCAGGCTGGCGCGTGAGCCGATCCAGCTGAACGCGCGCTGCCAGGCCTGTTCGTGCCGGGCAAGCGTGATGCCGAGACCGAAATAGACGATGTAGGAGAGGATGGTGAAGGAATTCACCGGGACGAGTTTGTTGACCGACACGAAGGCGACGGCGAAGAACACGATGAGCATGGCGGCAAAGCGCCAGGGGGCCGAGCGGTCATCGCCGCGGAAGAGCGCGAGGAAGATCAGCGGCGCAAGCAGGTAGAACTGAACTTCGACTTCCAGCGACCAGCCGAGCGCATAAAGGCGCGGCATCGAGTCGAACACGGCGCCGTGCATGTAGAGGAGGCTGGCGGCCAGGCTCTCGGGGAGGGGAATGTCCACCGCCGCAGAACGGTTTAGGCCCTCGGGCGTGAAACCGAGGAAAAAATAGACGCAGAACGTGGCGATCAGGATCAGGTAGTAGGGCGGGAAGATCCGCGTCATCCGGCGGATGTAGTACTTGCCGACAAAGCCGGCATCGAACCGGCCGGCCGGGACGTCCTGCATCTGCTTGGCAATGATGAACCCGCTGATGGCGAAGAACAGCAGCACGCCCTGGTTGGGCCCCGCCAGAAAGTGCAGGAGACCGTTGGCGGTTTCGTTGTCGAGCGACGGGTTCGGAGCGAGCCAGAGCCGGTTGATGCGCTCGCACAGGTGTCCAATCATGACGTTCATGATGGCAAAGAAGCGCAGGCCGTCGATTTCCGGGCGATAGCTCGCCGGATTGACATTCCGCTTGAACACGGTGGACGGGCGCAAGAGGTTCTGAAGCATCGATTGTCCCGGTCTTAACCCTGTCCCGCCGCCTGTCCGCCCGGGATCAGCGCCGCAGGCTACCCCATGTCTTTATGCGTACCCGCGGCGCTAGTGGCTGCAAGATGCGTTCCAGCCCTGGGGGCCAGGCCGCGATTACGAAAAATCAGACGCAGCGCAGGCGCTTGAAGCGATTTGAAACATTTGTAGGTAGGGATGGTGAAGGACTTCCTGATGAGGCAACGGTGACGGCCAGATGACCCCGCATTCCAGCAAAGTACCCCTGAGCCGCCTGGCCCGCACCTGCGCGGTTTCCGGGCTGGCGCTTCTGGCCGCCGGCGCGTGTTCGGCGCCGCTGGAAGCCGAGTCGATGCCCCGCGTCTGCGCTGAGATCCCCCAAACCGCGTTCGCCGCGGGTGCGACGGTTGTCGCCACCCACTCCAAGCTTGCGAGCGACTATTTCCGCACGCGGCTGGACGCGTTCTCCAGGGATCCGCTTGGTTGCGGCCAGATCGTGATGCTGGGCGACAGCCATACCGAGATGAATGACTGGAACGCCGCGATCCCGGGGGATCTGCCCCTGCGCAACCGTGGGATCGGCGGCGATACGACTGAGGGGCTGCTGACGCGCCTCGAGGAGGTCACGCTCAGCCAGCCGCAGGCGGTTTTCCTGCTGATCGGGACAAATGATGTCTGGACCTCCACAACGCCGGAGATGACGGTCGCGGCGATCACGAAAGCCGTCGGGGAGATCCGGGCGAAGAGTCCGGACA
>JAIXVM010000114.1 GCA_027482995.1 Hyphomonadaceae bacterium
GATCGCAACTTCTGGGGCTGTATCGTTCCAATCCCGAAACTCGCGGGGCGTATATCTTCCGTACACACCCAAGCCGGTTGCCGAGCGCGACGGATGGTTCGCGATGACGACTGGCGGCGTTGCGATGCCGAGCATGTAGCGCAATGCCTCGAGCATTTTAGGTTCGGTGTTGCGCGAGGGGTCTTCGGGCCAGGCATCCTTGTGCGCGAAGCGGGATTCTATGTCGCGTAGCGACTCCCGTTCATCATGGGTGTGCGGAATAATCAGGCTGCTATGCTCGCCGCCCGGGGTGTCCAGCTCCATGCCGAAGAACTGCAGAACTTCCGGCACGGCAGCGCGCGATTTCAGCAGTTCGGGATAGGCCAGATCATGGTTCAGCTTCGAATGGAGCGGGCCGCCATGGTCGGTCGAGACCATCCAGGACAGACCGAACTCTCGGGCCATTTCGGCATTCTTGAGAATGGAGTAGCGCCCGTCAGCGCCCAAAGTCACGACCGGTGGCGCAGATGGATTTGCCGGGTCCGGTGTGTAGTCTACGCTGAACTCGCTATGGATATGGTGGTCGCCCGCAAGCCAGGTCCGGCCTTCGGACGATTCCGCCGGCGCATGCATGTGACCGGCTTCCGGGCCATGATGATGATCGCTGCCGGTTTGCACGCAGCCGCTCAGGATCGCCGTGCCGGCCAGCAGCATGGCCAACGACAGCGCTCTGAAATCAGTCGTCTTCATGTTTATTGTCCCGTTCTCATGCGTTGCGACGCGTCTGCGCGCTGTGTTTCCACGGCTCGCCGGACCATGCCGGTGGTGCTTTTGTAAAAAGAAAATTCGCCCGGACGCACAAACCTTTCAGGTGTCTGTGAGTCCGGGCGAAACGTCAGTCTACGATCAGTTTAGAAGTTGAAGCGCACGCCCATCATGTAGCGCTCGCCGAACTGTTCGTATTCGATCGGGTAGCGTTCCGAGTCGCCGAAGCGAATGGCGGGATCATTACCGAGGTTAATCCCGTCGAAGAACCATTCGAGGTTGTCATTGAGCTGGTAGCGAACCGAGAGGTCGATTTCTTCGTCCGAGTCCCAGTAGATGTCGCCGTTACCGTTTGGAACGATCCGGCCGCTCACCGTCGTGTAGTTGCCATAGCTCTGTATCCAGGCGGTGCGGAACTGGTAGGCGAGACGGACAGACAGATCGTACTTTTCGTACGTCATCTGGAGATTGTACGTTTCATCCGACGTGCCCGGCAACGCTTGCTTGCGAACGGTCGCCAAGCCGGTCGAGTTTGCCGGGATCTCGACTTCGCTGTCGACCCAGGTGCCCGACGCACGAACGCCGAACCCGCCGAGCCATTGCGGCATGTCCATGCTGTCGACGAGGCTTTGCGCGGTCTGCGAGTAGAAAATCTCGAAGCCTTGCAGGTAACCATCACCCGCGTTGTCCACGCGGCTGAAGGCGTAGTTGGAGCGGTCGAGGCCGGGAATATCCAGCGTGTCGAGGCCAAAGTTGGAAGTCTGCGTGAACAGGACGTCCGTGATGTCCTTGTAGAACAGACCGGCCGACAGGAAGCCTTCCGGCTCCATGTACCATTCATAGTAGGCGTCGATGCCGACCTGCTTCTCGGGCTCGGCTTCCGGGTTACCGCCGGAAATGGTTTGCGCGCCGTCGTTGATCGAGAAGTTCGGGCGAAGGTCATCAAAGTCGGGGCGCGCCGCGCTACCGGTGAAGCCTACGCGGAACTTCATCTGGTCGTTGATGTCCCAGTTCACGTTCAGGCTCGGATAAACCTGTGTGTCTTCACTCTCGGTGTTGACGAGCCGCGTTGCGGCGGCGACCGCCGGCGTGGTGCCGACTGCGGGGCGCGCTGGGAAGGTAACGAACGCTTCACCGGTATTGGTCGTTTGTTCGACGCGGGCACCCGCAACGATATTGCCCCAATCGAAGTCAAGTTTGCCCATGGCGTAGCCAGCGACGATTTCTTCGCCGACTTTCCAGTAGGCAAGGCTGTCTGCAGAGCCGTTACGCGTAGCGATGCCGCGACGCTGCAAGTCTGCAGCGAAGGCGTCGAGCGCATCCTTCGAGTGATACCGGAACGCGTAGCCGAGGTTGAACTCGCCCAGATAAGGCTTCTGGAGGGCGAACGTGTTCTGGGTCGGAACGGCGATGCCAGCCGCGGTCAGTTGAGCCGCGGTGGCTGTGTAGGATTCCTGATCGTTCTTCTTGGTGCGATCCGTGTAGAGGGCGCCGGCCTTGATCTCAAGGTCCAGTCCGCCGACCACGAAGTCGCGCGAGACGTCACCTTTCAAGGTGTAAGCTTGCGTTGCGGCTTCGCCCGAGCGGCGGGTGATCGTCGTCAGCGGTGTGGAGAACTGATCGACCGAGAACTGCTGCGGGCCACGGGCCCGGGTCGAGCTCGTCGGCGCCAGCGTCGTGAAGAGTGCCAGCGTACGGTCCGGATTGCTGAAGTCATAAACGACGGTCGGACGGGCTGTAGCAGTCGATGGGCTCACGAATGTCGGCAGTGCCGGCGCGTCCACGCCGTCTGCCGTGTAGGTGTAGTTGGCGCGCCAGTCGGCTTTCCAGCCGCCCAGGTTGTTCGTACCGCCGATGGTGTGGATGTGGCTGTCTTCTTCGGATTCCAGCGAGTTGGTGTCCGAGCTGATCTGCGCGCCGTAAACGGTGCCGCTGAACTGAGTGCCGCTGTTGAAGGCAGGCGACGTGAAGAGGTTTCCGGCGGCGTCGGTACCGGAGTTGAAGATGAACTGGTACTGCGTGCGCAATTCTTCGTCGCTGTAGTTGGTCCAGATGTTGGACCAGAACACGCTGTTGTCCTCATCGAACTCGTAGTCGAACCTTGCCGACAGGGACTCGTTCCCGCGCGTCAGGCGATAGAGCTTGTTCCGGTGACGGCTGGGGAAGCGCTGGTCGATCTTGGCGGCCAGTGGGGTGATGTAGTTGTCGGTCTCCCAGTTATCGGTGACCATGTTGCGGGTGTAGAACGAGCCCTGCAGCAGGACGCCCAGACGATCGTCAAACAACTGGTCAGCATACACGATATTGCTGTCGATCTCTTCGCCGCCGCCAAGGGTCACATAGCCGGCGCCGAGTTTGCCGAAAATCGTGCGCTCATCATAGTCGAACCCCGTGCGGGTGATGACGTTGATGTTGCCGGCGACAGAGCCGCTCGGCATGTCCGGCGTGATCGCCTTGTTGACCACAACTTGGGAAGCGATGGCCGACGGAATGTTGTCGAGGCGCGACTGGCGGCCTTCCGGGCTGACGACTTGCAGGCCGTCGAACGAGATCGTGGTCCAGTTGAGCGGCATGCCGCGGATGTTCACGTAACGGGCCTGGCCCTGGTCACGCTCGATCGAAACGCCCGGCAGACGGCCGACGGCGAAGGCAATGTTCTGGTCGGGCAAGTTGCCGATGGCGTCAGCTGACAGGGCGGTGACGACTGTGTCGGACGCGCGCTGGAGTTCCAGCGAGGCGGCCTCGGATTCAGCGAGCGGGCGGCGGCCGGTGATGATGATCGCATCCTGCGCCACGGGGGCTTCGGTTTGCTCTGTGGCAGCGGCGTCGGTGGCCGGTGCGACGGCGGCGGCTTCTTGAGCCAGTGCAGGCATGGTGCCCCAACCCAGCGCTGCGCTTGCAGCGCCCAAAAGCCAGGTGGTCCGGCGTGTCGTTTTCGTCATTTCATTGCCCCGATAGAAGTGTCCGAGAACCGACCTTCGGTTCCTGGAGGGCAATTAATGTCAGCTCGTGACGCCTCGGACACGGAATTGTTACCAATTGATGAAACGCCGGGAACTAGGCGAGTTAGATGGTTCTTGTGGTAAATGCGCCACGCAGGGCATGCCTTTATGTGCAGCCCATGCTCCTTTTCGCGAACGCGCTCGGGAACTTCGCAACCTGCCGGACACAGATTTGCGTGTACGGACGGTCAAGTCGCACTTTGCGCCTGCCACCCGATCGCGTCGCGACTTGATTCCCCGCGCAGCCATTTTGCGAACGTCCAAGCGGCGTCGTAGAGTGGGCGTTCGCGCGGCGTGACGAGGTTGTAGAAGGTCGGGAGGCAGACAATCGGCAGACCCAGAGTCACAAGGTGCCCGGTCTGAAGACGCGGTTCGACCATAGCGCTCACACCTAGCGCGATGCCCAATCCCGCCGCCGCTGCTTCATACATCGAGTGTGCGTCATCGAACTGAGAGGCCTGTTGGCTCTCCGGCAAGTCGACCCCAGCCGCCCTAGACCAACAAGCCCAAGCATCAGGTTTCTGGCGCATCGTCAGTCTGCTGAGTTCAGCAAATCGGTCGCTGCACTCGGCAACAAAGCAGGCGATAGCTGGGCTCGATACAGGCGTGACCAGCATGTTTATGAAAGGCTCAGCCATCAGTCCGCTTGTGTCGACATCGCTGTCGAAAATTCCCAGGTGTGAAGCTCCGGAGCGGATTTTCGATGCGTCCTGCTCGGTCTGCACATCAACTTCCAGCCCCGGATGCAGATTACGAAACCGTTCCAGCCGCGGGCTCAGCCAGGCCGGCGCAAGCGACCGGGACACCGAGAGTATCACAGTCCGGTCTGATGCAGGTATTGCTATGGAGGCTGCTGCGCGTTTCAAATCGAGGTAGCTCGGCTCCAGCAGGGCGTAACATTCCCGTCCGGCTGGCGTCAAAACCATCCCACCCGGAACCTTTTCGAACATGGGGCATCCAGCAAACTGGACAAAAGCCTGGATCCGGCGTGCGAGAGCCGCCGGGCTAAGGGCGCAATTGTCCGCAGCCGTGCGCAAATCTGGCGCTCGTGCCGCTTCAATGAATGCTTCGAGGATTTCTAACTTGGGCAGCCTGCTGAGCATCGATGTTGCTTCTGATCTCACGACAATTGCCTAGGAATTGCGGGTAACCATTTTGTGACGGAGCAGATTTAGGATCTTCAAACCCGAACTATGTCTCTCGTGAAGGCTTGAGTGTTTAGCGAAGCCGTTTCCGGTTTTCACCAACCTGCAGGTCAAAGTTTTAAGAAAGCCACGCCGTTCAAGAATGGCTGGCGTCGTGTGGTTTTTTGAAACCAGACCTCTTCTCGATGTTTCTCTGATGATTGAAGCAATAGTTTGCAGGTAGACATAGGGACTCGAACCTCGGCAAGTTCCGTATGCGCCGTAATCGAAGAATTGTACGCTCTCCTTGGCAAAACAGCCCAACCAAATTTTCACGGCGCGGGCGACGGCAAACAGCCTGCTCAAATACCGTATCTATTCATGTTCCTCCAGCGGTCGCACCGATGGAACCGTGCACGAACAATTCTGCTGGGTCAGAACTCATTCCCCCACAAGCGGCAGTGCGTAGGTCTCCTGCTCCACCTGCAGGCCGTGCAGGCGCCGGTAGAGGCCTCCTGGCCGGGCCAGCAACTCGGCATGGGAGCCTTGCTCAGCCACTCGGCCATCTTCGAACACGAGGATGCGATCGGCGCGACGGACAGTTGAAAGCCGGTGCGCAATGATGATCGTTGTGCGTTCGGCCATAAGGTCTTCGATCGCCGCCTGCACATCCTGCTCGGTCAACGTGTCGAGACTGGACGTCGCTTCATCCAAAATAAGAATTGGGGCATCGGCCAGGAAGGCCCGCGCCAAGGCGACACGCTGACGCTCGCCGCCCGATAGTTTCACGCCGCGCTCGCCAACAAGTGTTTCATAGCTGTGCGGCAGGCTTTCAATGAAGGCATCGGCCCGGGCCCGCCGCGCTGCCTCGCGAATTTCCGCGCGGCTCGCCTCGGGTCGTCCATACGCGATGTTTTCCGCCAACGAGCGATGAAAGAGCACTGGATCTTGCGGAACAATTGCAATGGCCCGTCGAAGGTCCGACTGAGCAATGGTGGAAATATCTATGCCATCAATGCGGATCGCTCCCGCGTCCACATCATAAAGACGCTGGATCAATTTCACGAACGTTGATTTGCCGGAGCCGGATGGACCGACCAGACCGACGCGCTGTCCTTGAGGGATGCGCAGCGAGAAGTTTTCATACAAGGCTGGCCGGCCGGTATAAGCAAAGGAGATATGATCTATGACGATCTCTCCTCGCGGCCGCTTGAACGCGACGGGTTCTTCCGGCTCCGGGACGCCAGCAGGCGCCCGCAAAAAGATCACGGCATCAATGAATTCCGAGAAGCCTCGCTGAAGCATGCGGATATCACCGCCGATACCGCGCAAATGGCCCCCCAATTGAAGGTTCGCTGCAATCGCAAAAGCGATATCCGCGGCGTTGGCGCGGCCGGCCTCAGCTGCAGAAATCAGGATCCAGATCGTGGAAATCTGCAGCACGGCCCATGTGCCCGACTGAAGGGCGTTCATGGTTGAGCCGCGGGTCCAGCCGCGTTCGGAAGCCAGAGCCCACTCAGCTGATCGGGTAGCCAGGCGCTCGTCTTCCCGGTCTTCGGCGCCGAAGGCGCGCACGGCTGCATTGTTGGAGATGCCATCAGCCACGAGGCCGGTAAGGCTTGAATCGATTTCGGCGGCGGCGATATTGGCCGGCCGCACCCAGGCATTGGCGATCCAGAAACTGCCGACCAGATAGATCGCGGCCGCGAGAAAGAAGACAAATCCCGCCAGCGGCAGACGCAGGAAGAGCATGACGCCCACGCCGAAGATCATCACCATCGGCGGCACGAGCCGTGTCATGACCACGTTTCCGATTGAGTCGAGCGCCCAGCGCGCGCGGGAGATCTTGTGCACGGTGGCTCCCGCAAAGGAGTTGGCATGCCAATCGGCAGAGAAGCGTTGAACGCGGGCGTACATGTCCAACTGCAGACGGCGCATGAATTCCGCCGTGATGCCGTTCCACGTGCGATCTGCCACACCGCGCAGAGCCGCGTAGGCCAACATGCCGAGGCCCGCTGCCGCCAGCAGCGCATAGGCATTCTGAAAGTTTCCGTCGCCACCCTCTTTCGGCAGTGCGCCAACCACACCGCCGATGGCGACCGGTACGCTCAGGTCTGCGGCCAAGGCGGCGGCCAGAAGAACGGCAAACACCGCGACCTTCCGAGGGGACGCAAACCAATAGCTGGCGCAAACGCCAAGAACCTCGGTCCAGCCCACAGCGCCGCGGCCGGTTTTCCGCTCCCGCGCGAGGGCGAGCTTTCTGTCAGGGTTTCTCATCGGGGCGTCCCCTCTGTCTTTACAAGATCGACGACGATTGCGGCATGATCGCTAGGGTACTGACCGTCGTCGGGTGCGGCCGTATCGAGGGCGCGCTGGCGCCTAGCGACGCGCCAAGTCATTCCGGCACGCAGGAGCACGATATGATCGATCGCACGCGCCTGCGAGGGCGAGTGAGAGCGCAAGCCTTCATTGATCGTCGGCGGCAAGCTCGAAATGGAATCCGGCCCCCAGTCCAACTCGGCTGCCGCAAGCAGGGACATGCACTCGGGTGCATCCAACGGGGCGTTGAAGTCGCCGGCGAGGATCACCGGTCCTGAAGGCAAAGCGGCCAGGGCGGTCAGTGTCTGATAGATCTGGCAGCGGCGCAGATCTGCGCCGCGCTGATCGCGCAAATGCGACGCGTGAAGATTGCCAACCCAGACCTGGTCATTGTCATAGTCGAAACCGGCCATCAAGAGGCAGCGGCCACCGTCGGCATCATCGGTCTCAAGCGGCAGAACCAACGTCGATTGTGATGGTTTTCGCGAGAGGATCGCGAGTCCAGACGTCGAAAGAACACTCTCTGAGCCTATCGATCGAAACTTCTCGCGCGCTTCGGCTTGCACCACGTGAAGTCCCAATTTATCGCCAAGGAACGCGCCCGTATCGAACCCGCGCTCGCGAACCTTCAGGCATTCCTGAAGACAGATTATGTCCGCGTTCATCTCGGCTAGACCGGCCTCGATCAACGCAAGTCGCCGCGGATAATCGCCCTCGCCCTTCCATGTGTTCAGCGTGACGATCCGCAGGCTTTGGGTCATGCCGCTCGGCGCCCTTCGACCCAGGCCGCTGCGAGAACGGGATGTCCTTGCACGGGCCGGATGCGAATTAGATCCGCGCGCAAGCCCGGCGCGATCCGGCCGCGATCATCCAGACCCACGGCCTTGGCCGGATTGGCGGTGACAGTGGCAATCGCCTTAGGCAGCGACCAGTTGAACGGCGCCGCAGTCAGCAGGAAAGGACATTCGATCATACTGCGAGGCACGTAGTCCGAGGCAATGGCATCGAGCAAATCCAGCTTTGCCAGTTCAGCTACGCCGACATTTCCAGAATAGGATCCGCCTCGCACGAGATTGGGGCCTCCCATCACGATCATCATACCCAGTTCGCGAGAGCGGCGCGCCGCTTCGACGGTCACGGGAAACTCTGCCGCCACGGCCCCGGCGGCGCGCGCAGCGTCCACATGATCAGCCGTTTCGTCGTCATGGGCGAGAATGGGCAAGCTTTTTTCACTTGCCAGCGCCGCAACATAGGCGCGGTTGCGGCCGACATTCGTTGCCTGGCGTTCCTTGCCGGCGGCGAGCCGCTGGTCAATATCGGCGTCTGTCATGCCCGCTTCGCGCCAGATGGCGAGATGCCGGTCGATGTTGCGATACTGACGCTGGCCAGGCGTGTGGTCCATGAGCGAGAGCACTGCGGTCAGCGGATTGCCGATCAGTCTGTCCAGCGTGGACTCGAGATCATCCGCGGAGAGTTCGCATCGCCAATGCAGGAAGTGATCGCTCTTGAGCGCGCCAATCGCTTTTGCGTGCGCGGCGCCTTCCGCGAGACGGATCAGATTGTCGGCCTGGCGCGACTCCTTCTTGGCGAAAGAGCCAACGCTGAGCGCATCAAAGACCGTGGTAACGCCAAGCGAAAGGCAAAAGCCGTCGTGAATGATGGCGGCCGAGACCGGGTCCCATCCGATGTTCGGGCGCGGGAAAAAATGCTTCTCCAAATTGTCTGTATGCAGGTCGATCAGGCCCGGCGCGAGATAGTCGCCTTCACAGTCTTCGCCCGTCCGCGTTGGAGAGGACGAAATATCAACGATGCGCCCGTCGCGCACATGGATTGCGCCGCGGATGACTTCGTCCTGAGTAACAATTTCGGCATTTGTCAGCACGTAATCCATGGAATCCTCTTGTCCTTCGAACGGGCAACCGGACTGGTCATGGCAGCGGTTTGTTGCAGTTTCTTGTCCGCGCGCGATTCAATCGGCAAACAAATCGCGAGGCCGTTCAGTCGTCGTGCCGAGGACACTCGAAGTCTTCGGAGTCTATTCGCAATTCGACCCGGTCCGCCGCCCTGCGCGTTTCGCCGTACTCAAGCGGTTGCCCCAACATGTCGTTGTTGACGGAGCGCGTGATAATCAGAGGCACATGGCGCGGAAGATCGAGAAGCTCCGCTTCGGCAATCGTGGGCAAGCGGGCAAGGATTGTCGTGTGTGTGCGCACATAGTCGAGAACTCCGGAATCCCGGAGTGTTTCGGTTATCGACAGCCGCTTCTTGTAAACATCGATAAAGTGCGGCAGCCGTTCATGGCTGAAGTGATGGCGTCCGATGCCGATGGGACCATCATCAATGTATGCGATGCGCTCAACGACCACGACCGGTGCGCCGAGTTTGAGGCCGAGCGCCCTCGCGGTAAGCGGGTCCGCAGGCTGAGTCTCGAGCACGGAGAGCTTGTGCCTATATGAAACTCCGTTTTCGCGCATCGTGTCCGAGAACCGCGTTCGCCGGCTGATCCGCATGACAACCGTCTGACGACGGACAAAGCTTCCGCGCCCCTGAGTCGTTTCAACCAGTCCTTTCGAATGAAGTGATCCCAACGCACGGCGAACCGTGTGACGATTTACAAGATAAGCGCGCACGAGTTCTTGCTCTGTAGCGACTTTGTCTCCCGGCGAAAGCTCCCGATTGCGGATCTTTTGCTCTAGATCGTCAGCAATAGTTTGCCAAAGCGGGCGTTGCATGAAGTTTCCATTCGGTTTTTACTTGATGAATACTTTTCACTAGACAAATTTTTGCTGCGTCACGTAAGTTTCGCATTAAGCAGAGTTGCGCCTCGATCCCAACAAGGCCAATAAATCGCAAATTCAAGAGCAGCAAGTAGTGCGATTGTCGAGGGTGTTATGGGGACTGCCGACCTGATTTCTCCCAAATTTGTCCAGTCGGAGCATCACGAGCGAAAGGCTTGGCTCGGTGTTCTCGCCCGGAGCGATGCGCGCGATGTGGCGGCACGATGGACCGCGTTGAAACTCGAGCCTGCCTATCAAACGCTCCGCCCTCCCGAGACAGGGCTGGTCATGGTTCGCGGTCGGGCTGGCGGCACTGGCGATGCCTTCAATCTCGGAGAGATGACAGCCACACGCGCTGTAATCCGGCTGTCGTCCGGCGAAACCGGCGTCGGCTATGTTTCTGGCCGGGACAAGGCACACGCGCTGACAGCGGCGCTCGCAGACGCGCTCCTTCAGTCGCCCGATCACAAGCAAGCCGTGATGAACGGGTTGATCGCCCCTCTCGCTTCGGCGCGCGAAGCGGCGCGCCGCGAGGCGAGCCGCAAGGCAGCCGCCACGAAAGTGGAGTTCTTTACGATGGTCCGCGACCGGAGCCCGAAGAAATGAACCCACTCGATCTCTCCGATGTGAAGCCAGGATTTGCCGATCCCGTTCATCAGTCTCAAGCTGTGTTCCGGCAAGTTATGCAGGCCATGTCGCGGCCAGGAACCCGCGCGAAGCTGGATCTTGGTGTGAAGCCGCCTGAAGGCCTGGACGCAGCGGCGGCTGCGTTCGCATTGACGTTCCTCGACATCGACACACCCGTCTGGCTATCGCCCGCGCTTTCTGGGGGCGAGACGGAAACCTTTGTCCGGTTTCATTGTGGCTGCCCGATCACCCGGGTCCCGAGCGATTCGGCCTTCGCGTTTGTCGGCGGAGATACTGCATTGGCGCGGCTCAGCGCGTTCAATCCCGGGAGCGAGAAATATCCAGATCAATCCACGACGCTCGTTCTCGCCTGCGGCGCATTCGACGGCGGCCCACCATTGGCCTTGGAAGGGCCAGGCATAAAGTCTGTGGCCGTCATCTCGCCCGTCGGCTTGCCAGCTACGTTCGTGGAAGATTGGCGGCAGAACCAATCGCGCTTCCAGTGCGGCGTCGACCTCGTGCTGACCAGCGGATCGGAAGCGATCTGCTTGCCGCGTTCCATCAGAATTGAACTCAAAGGAAGCTGAGACCCATGGCTTATGTAGCAGTCAAAGGCGGCGAACAGGCGATCACCAACGCCCACGCCCTTTTAGCCGAAGATCGCCGCGGTTCGCCGGACGTGCCGGAAGTCGGGGTCGACCAGATCCGCGCCCAGCTCAGCCTCGCGGTTGACCGCGTCATGGGCGAAGGCTCTTGCTATGACCGCGACTTGGCAGCGCTTGCGATCAAGCAATCGCGAGGCGACTTGCCGGAGGCGATTTTTCTCCTGCGCGCTTATCGTACGACCCTGCCCCGCTTCGGATTTTCCGTACCCATCGCGACCGAAAAGATGGCCGTGCGCCGGCGGGTGTCGGCAGCGTTCAAGGATATTCCCGGCGGCCAGGTGCTGGGCCCGACCTTCGACTACACACACCGCCTGCTCGATTTTGCGCTCGCCGCTGAAGGAGGGCATGTGCCCGAGCCTGCCGCGATGGCAGACGCTCCGCTTGCGGATGATCTTCCCACCATCGCCTCGGTCTTTTCGCACGAAGACCTTCTGGAACATGAGACCACGGCTCTGGAAGCGGCCGAGCCGTACGATTTGACGCGCGAGCCGATGCAATTCCCGGCAACACGGGACCAGCGGCTTCAGGCGCTCGCACGGGGCGACGAAGGATTCCTTCTAAGCCTTGCTTATTCCAGCCAGCGCGGATGGGGCTCTACGCACCCGCTCTGCGGTGAAATCCGGCTTGGCGAAGTCAGTGCGGAATTCACGCCGCCGGAACTCGGCTTTCCGATCGAACTGGCAGACCTGACGGTTACCGAGTGTACAATGCTGTCGGAATTCGAGGGCTCGATGGAACAGCCGCCGCAGTATGCGCGGGGCTACGGACTGACTTTCGGACATTGCGAACGCAAGGCGATGAGCATGGCGATCGTCGACCGGGCACTGAAAGCAGCCGAAAACGCGGTCGATCAGGTGCACCCCGTTCAGGACGAGGAATTTGTTCTTTATCACAGCGACAACGTTGAGGCTTCGGGCTTTGTCCAGCACTTGAAGTTGCCGCACTACGTCGATTTCCAGGCGAGCCTGCAGTTCGTACGCAAACTGCGCCGGGAATGGGCTGAAGCACGTTCCGCCAAAGAGGCTGCAGAATGAGCGTGCAACCCACCCCCCAGGCCGAATTGATCGCGCCGCTCTATAACTTTGCTTATCTTGATGAGCAGACCAAGCGGATGATCAGGCGATCGATCCTCAAGGCGATCGCGATCCCGGGC
>JAIXVM010000190.1 GCA_027482995.1 Hyphomonadaceae bacterium
CCCTGCTGCACCTGCTGGATATGCGTCTCCAGCCATTCGCGCGTCAGGTTCAGCGCCGTGATGTTCTGGTCGATCACCTTGATCGCCGCATTCGCCTGCGCGCGCTCCTTCGCATACTCGAAGGCCGGCAATTGCGGCGTCAGGATTTCGTCGAAATACACAGGGCACGCCGCCTGGTCGCCCAGCGTGTCGCGCAACTGGTTGCGGGTCCGCCGATGCGCCTGCCGGTAGGCAACTTTCAAGCCGCGCTCCTGGTCTGCCGCCTTGGCCGCGATCGCGACCGCAATGTCGCGCCGCGATTCCAGCAGGTTCATCGCCTTCTCGATCTCGCGCTTGGCCGCCGCATGCCGAGACAGCTGCGTCTCGAACCAGAGCCGGCTTGCCGAGAAGTAGGCCGAGAGATCACCGCGCAGGTCTTCCCGCAATTGCTGGCGATGCTCATATGCCTTGCGTTCCTTGCGCCACACGCGGCCATACCCCGGATAGGGATCAGTGATGCGGTCATAGCCTTCGTAGACGGCGAGGGCGAAAACCGTCAGCCCAAGGATCAAAAGCGCCAGCGCTACAAAGCTGTCGAAGCCGATGATGTTCGGGAACATTTCGCGCACCACGAGGCCCGGCGGGATATCAAACAGCGAGAAGTCCGCGAGCAAGCCGGCCGCCTCTGCTGCAATCAGCCCCTCCTCTACCGCGTCCCGGAAGTGGGCGATGAAGAAATTGAGGAAAATGCCCATAAGAATGCACACGGCCGCGATCACGCCGCCCATCACCTTCGCCGGCATCAATGGATGGTTCAGATAGCGCAGCCCGAAGAAGCCGGCCGTCACGCCAAACAGCACGTTCACTGCCGACACGCCGAACGCGACGAGCAGTCCGCCCAGCAAGCCGGCGCTCTGTGCATCCTTGAACAGGAGCGCGTTGAAGGCGCCCTCGACCAGCATGATGAACACGAGGATGGCAATCGCCTGCTCGACGTTCTTCTTGATGTCCGGCGTGCGCTTTCCAATGGCTTCGCCGTGGCGTTCCTTGAAGGCTTGGAGCTCGACAATCGCAGCGGAATGACGCTCCTTGGCTTCATGCGCGTCGTCGGTCTCGTAGTGGCGGTATTCGTGCTCTTCCGCCTTGATCGCCTCGCGCAACTGGTCGGGATGGATATCCGCAGGCGCAACATCATGAATGTAGTTTCGCACCGACGCGGCCGTGCTGGACATCCACGTCGTGAGGCCCCGGCGCACTTCCTCGGCCCGTTCGGCGATCAGCTGTTCGCGCTCGCTCCACTGGTCCTGCGTCATCGCTTCGGATACCGGCAGCGCATCGCTGGCATCGCGGCGCGCTTCTTTCCGGGTTATCCCCCGGCTTAGGTCCAGCTCACCCTTGGCGCGCTTTCCTTTCAGTCCGTGGTCTGACAATTCGTTGCGGGCCTCAAGCGGGGTAATCCGCTTCGGGCATCCGATGTCCGTGCCCCAGCGCACAGCTTTCTTCATCCGGTCCGTCCTTGTGCCGTCGTCATGAGCCTCCCATCAGGCCGTGATGCGAGGGTGTGGCCCGAGACTTGACAGAGTCTGAACGCCGGACGCTCCTTCCAAAAACGTAATGTTTGCTAACGGATCAAATTTTCACGCGCCTGAACGCGCGGCATTCCATGCGTTTTCATGCACTTAGTCGGCTTGTGTCACCGCGCGGACACAGCGCGCGAAAAAAGCAGCCGTTCAGCTTTTGCTAACGCCTGTGGCCAATTCCGGCCGCATCGCCGCTGTCAGAGCCGCTCGCGCAGCAACGACAGCAGAGCCTCACCTGATTGGTAAGCCGCAAAGATATCGCCGCTCGGCAGGTAGCCGACGGGGATTCCGAGACGGCGGGCTTCGGCTTCGAAGCCACGTTTCCACGTCGCGGTCGTCTCTTCGCCGGACAGCGCAAGGGAAGGCAATCCGCTCAGCGCATTGTCCGTCAGGAACGGATCATCACTCAGTGAGTAGCGCATCTCGTCCCGGAAAGTGGCGGTATCGATCGCCGATCCGATTGCCCAGGCCTCTTCGATATCCTTCGCGAAGGTGCGCACGAACGTGACATCGCCCGGGCTCTTCTGTGTCACGGTTTCGTAGAACCACTTGGCCCCGAACCGGTTGGCAATCTGGCGCAGGGCTTCGAGCGAAAATCGTGCACCGGCCGGGTTCTGCACCGCCTGCGCAAAGATCGGCCCCAGCCATTGCGGCCGGAACTCGCTGATCACGTCCCGGTTGAACACACAGTTCACATAGACCGAGAAGGCAATCCGCGGCGAGGATGCGGCGAGACGATAGCCGACCGGACAAGCCGAGCCGATGGACACGAGGACAGCGTTCTCAAGCCCGGCCTGCGTGAGGAAGTGGCCGAGCAGCGCGGCCTGTTCATCCGCCTCGCCCGCCTTGTCGGAGGCGCCGAAGCCGGGGCGGCGGATCGCGATCGTGCCGAAGCCCGCTTCCGCAGCATCCACACAAAAGCCCCAGGACGGGCAATTGGGATACTCGATGGAATGCAGAAAGATCAGCGGCCTGAGATCATCGGCGCCGAAGTGCATGTATTCCAGTTGCCGCTGCCAGGGTCCGACCCGTGCGGTCTGCCAGACGCGGAGGACACGCTTCTTGTCGCCCGTCTTGTCCAACTGATTGGCGCGCGGCGCCAAGGCAGGCACAGAAATGAGATCGAGGGCGTGCGGCGTCTTCATGGTCAGCGGTAACTAGACCAGCGGTCAGCGCTGACAACACACAAAACGGTCAGACGCCAATAATCACCCGGCATGCTCGGCAACCAGATCAAGAAGACGCTCACCATTGAGGTAAAGCGCAAACAGACTGCCGCCCGGCAGGACCGCTGTCCGTATCCCGAGGCGTGCGGACTTCGCCTCAAAGCCGTCACGCCAAACCGAAGGTGTATCGCTGCCGATCACGGCGATCCCGCGCAGGTTGGCCAAGGCGCCGTCCGTCAGTGACGGGTCGGGTATGAGGGCATGCATCTCACGGCGAAACGTATCCGCCTTGATCGCGGTGAAGCAGGCCCAGGCCTCGTCCAGATCGCGTTCATGGTTGCGGATATGGTCGGTATCACTCGGGACCTTCAGGAAATGCTGGTACAATTTCCGGTGCCCGCCGCCACGGCCGAGCTGCTGCATCGCCGCCAGTGAAAGGCGGGCGCCAGCGCCCGATTGCATCGTTTGCAGGATCAGGTCCCGCAAGTAGGCGTCGATCTCTCCGAAGGTTTCCGACGAATAGGCCGGGCGCGCGAGTACGGTGAAGGCAATCCGCGGACTCGTCATGGCCAGCCGGATGCCGGCAGGGCGGGCGGTGCCTTCGACGATCATCACGGCATTCTCGAAGCCGGCCTCATCCAGAAAGGCTGTCAGCAGGCGGACTTCCTCATCCGTGTCGGCCACAGAACTCGTGCCGCCAAAGCCCGGCCGGCGGACCGAGACGATGCTGAACCCTTTTTCCGCGGCATCAACACAAAGGCCCCAGGGCGGCGCGGCCGGGTATTCAACCGAGTGAAGCCAGATGAGCGGACGCAGATCCGTGCGGCCGAACTGCATGTATTCGACGTGCCGGCCGATGCCGCTGAGATAGGCGGACTGCCAGACGCGCAGGACCCTTTTCCGGCTGCCGATCTTGTCCAGCTGGTTGGCACGCGCTGGCTCCGCCGCGCCTTTGCCCTCAGGCGCGGGCCATTGAAACAATGGTCGCGTTTCCGCCATCAGATCCCCCAGCCTCACCCGTGAAGACGAAATGCTAGCGCAATCCGATACGGCTTTCGAGGGGGGTGCGTACATGCCGCAAGTGCAGTGGAATCAAAGACTTGGGCGTGTTTCGAGGCCGCCTTTCAGGTTTACCTTGCTTACCGCAGCGGTAACGGCGCAGCTTCGGCCTGAAAAAATGCCGAGGAAACACCATGCCTGATTCGAAGATCCTGAGCCGCCTGCATCCGGAATTCGCGCCGCTGATGGCGCAATTTGCCGTGGTGCCCGAAACTCCGCCGACGATCCCCGAGACCCGGGCGATGTACCGCGGGCTGCAGCCGACCGCGCCGCAGCTGACCGTAGGCGAGATCCGGGACGCGAGTTTCCCCGGCCCGGCAGGCCCGGTGAAGGTGCGCCACTATATTCCGGCAGGCAAAGGCCCCTTCCCCGTGATCGTGCATTTCCACGGGGGCGGCTTCATCATGGGCGACCTCGAAACCCATGACGCGCAATGCCGCCTGCTCTGCCGCGAGGCGAACTGCATCGTCACGGCGGTCGATTACCGTCTGGGGCCGGAACATCCCTACCCCGCCGGACACGAGGACTGCTTCGCCGCGCTGCGTTGGGCCGGCGCCTCCGCCACCGAATTCGGCGGCGATGCCAGCCGCATCGGCGTGGCGGGCGACAGCGCCGGCGGTCACCTTGCCCTCTACTGCGCACTGCGCGCCAAACGCTCCGGCGGGCCGGTGCTGAAAGCGCTGCTGGCGATCGTGCCGGGTGTCGTGATGGGTCCGCCGCTGACGGCTGAAGTGGCCGCCGGACGTGAGACCCGGAACAACAGCCTTCTGAGTACGGACGGTATGGACAATTTCGTCGCGGCCTATTTTCAGGACCCGTCGGATGCCAGCGACCCGCTGCTGAACTTCCTCGGCGCCGACGTCTCCGGCCTGCCGCCGTCTATCATTGCGCCGGCCGAGATCGACGTGCTGCACGACGAAGGTGTCGCGATGGCGAAGCACCTGTCGGACTCGGGCGTGCCGACCCAGCTGATGGTCGCCGAGGGGATGGTGCACATCTATTTCTCGGTGACGGAAATCTTCACCTCGGCGCGCCCCTTCGCCGTGAAAGCGGCGAAGGCGATGGGAGACTTGATGCGAGCCTAGCCCCGCCTCACTTCCCCGCTGGCGGCACCACCACGGGAACGTCCGTGAACGGCTTGATGCCGAAGTGCGGATAGATCTCGCTCGGGAAATAGACCGTGTCGCCTTTTGAGACGAGGCGGATGGTCTTGATGGCTTTCAAGTCTTCCACCGGATTGCCGGGTACGAGGAAGAAGTCTGCCTTCTTGCCCGGCTCGATCGAGCCGAGTTCCTTGCCGAGCCCCATATAGTCCGCCGCTTCGAAGGTGGCGCGGGCGAGGATTTCGGGCGGCGTGAAGCCGGCCTTCTGGTAGAGTTCCAGCTCGCGGTGGAGCGTCAGCGCGCCGCCCAGATCGGTGCCCATGACGATGAAGATGCCGCGGTCTTTCATGCGCTTTATCGTGCCGGCCATCTGATCGAACGCGCCCCTGTAGGCGGCGTCTTCTTCCGGGCTGCCAATGGCCGACCAGGCCTCTTTGGCCTGACGCTGTACGGCGACGGGCATGTTGGCGACATAGTCCGCCATGCCGGCCTGCAGCTCGCCATTGCGCGAGAGCAGCAGCGCCTCGTGGATCGCGAAGGTCGGATCGATGGCGACGCCGTTCTCGGCCATCAGGTCGAGCGTGTGGGTGACCTGCTCGCTGTCCAGATCCACTTTCGGCAGACGTTGCAGCGCGGTGAGGCGAAGCAGGGTGCGCGTGTCTTCGTCAGGCGCGAGCACCCAGCCCAGCATCAGCTGGTTGATATGGGTGATCTCGTCATAGCCGGCCTCGATCATCGTGTTCGCATTGGTGAAGGCGGGCACGTGGCCGGAGACGCGCAGGCCGCGAGCCTTCGCGCGCTTCACGATAGCCGGCACCCAGGCCGGGGTCATCGAGTTGTAAACCTTGATCTGCCAGTAATCGCCCTGATCGGCATACCAGTCCACGGCGGCGAGGGCTTCTTCCTCGCTGTTCACGAGGATGCCGTTGTTCGAGCTGAACGGGCTCTTGCCCTCGATGAAGCCGGAGCGAACCACGCTGGGCCCCGCGAGCGTGCCCGCCTCGATCTTGGTGATCAGTTCACTGAGCACCGCATTGTCATTGCCCATGTCGCGGATCAGCGTGACACCGGCCGCGATATTCTTCAGCGCGGCGTCCTCGCCCATATGCCCGTGCATCTCGGCGAGGCCGGGGATGAGCGAGCCGCCCTGCCCGTCCACGACATAGGCGCCCTTCGTATCGGCCGCGCCGGCCTTGACTGACTTGACCAGCCCCTTCTCGATGATGACCGTAGACGGCGGCGTCATCACCTTGGCCTTGGGATCAAACACGCGGACATTCGTGATCGCCAGCGGCGCATCATAGCGGTGGGCCGTTTCGGCCTGAATGGTTTCGAACCTCTGGGTGGAGAGACGCGTGGCCATCTCCTGCAGTTCGTCATCGGCGGCTTCATAGCCTTCGCGAATGATGACGAAGCGAGGCGAGATCAGTGCGAAGAGACCGCCTTCGCCGTCGATGAGGAAATAGGTCGGGTCCGTATCGTCGCCGACGAGCGCGTAGGCGAACGCCTCCACCGGGCCGCCTGTGCCGTCGAGGCGAACGGTGTCGAGCGGGCTCATCGACAGGCTGCCCGCAGGCCAGGCCGGAAGCGACAGGTCGTCATCGAGAAGCAGCGCCTTGGCATAGACCGCCAGCGTATAGGGCGAAGCGCTTTGCGGCGCGTAGATCGTGGGTTCGGTCGCCTGGGTGCTCGACGTACCGGTCGCGTCGGTCCAGCTGGCGACG
>JAIXVM010000074.1 GCA_027482995.1 Hyphomonadaceae bacterium
TGCCGATGGCAGCGGCGTTGGCGACCTTGGGGTGGCCAACGGCGATGTTCTCGATGTCGATGGAGGAAATCCACTCCCCGCCGGACTTGATGACATCCTTGGCGCGGTCGGTGATGACCATCGTGCCGATCTCGTCGATCGTGGCAACGTCGCCCGTGTCGAAGTAGCCATCGGCGTCCAGCACGTGGCCGCCGGCGCCCTTGAAGTAACCGCCGGCGACGGCGGCGCCGCGCACGAGGAGGCGGCCGGACGTCTTGCCATCACGCGGCAGCAGTTTGCCGTCATCGTCCACGATGGCGAGCTCGACGCCGAAGGGCGGTCGGCCCTGCTTCATCTTCTGCTTCATGCGGGTATCGACGTCGGCATCGACCATGCTGGGCGGCAGGGCGCCGAGCGTGCCGAGGGGCGAGGTTTCGGTCATGCCCCAGGCGTGGATCACGTCCACTTCGTAATCCTGCTCGAAGGCGCGCAGGATGCGTTCCGGGATGGCCGAGCCGCCGATGAGGACCTTCTTGAGGTAAGGCAGCTTCAGGTTGTTGGCCTGGAGGTGCGTCAGCAGCATCAGCCAGACGGTGGGCACGGCGGCGGTGATCGAGACTTTCTCGTTGGTGAGAAGTTCATAGATCGAGGCGCCGTCCATCTGGGCGCCGGGCATGACCATGTTGGCGCCGGTGGCCGGGCACGACATGGCAAGGCCCCAGGCGTTGGCGTGGAACATCGGCACGACCGGGAGCACAGAGTCGGCGGCGCCCATGCCCATCGCGTCCTTGCCCATGGTGACGAGCGTGTGGAGGACGTTGGAGCGGTGCGAGTAGAGCACGCCCTTCGGGTTGCCGGTGGTGCCGGAGGTATAGCAGAGGCCGCAGGCGGTATCTTCCGGGAAGTCGCCCCAGCGAACGTTGGTGCTGCGTCCGTCGATCCAGATGTCGAACGGGACGGCGCCGAGCTTGTTCTCGGGCATCGTGTCGGCGCCGGCATAGATGACGAAGGTTTTGACGGTTTCGAGCTGGTCGCGGATGGCCTCGACGATCGGCAGGAAGGTCTTGTCGAAGACGAGGACCTTGTCTTCGGCGTGGTTGGCGATCCAGGCGATCTGTTCGGGGTGCAGGCGCGGGTTGATCGTGTGCAGGACCGCGCCGATGCCCATCGCGCCGTACCAGGTGGCCATGTGGCGTTCGGAGTTCCAGCCGAGGGTGGCGACCCGGTCACCCAGGACGATGCCCGTATCCTTCAGGGCGGAGGAGACCTGTTTGGCCATCACGTAGAGGTCCGCATAGGTGGTGCGGGTGATGTTGCCTTCGACACGGCGCGTGATGATCTCGCGGTTGCCGTGCTGCAGGCGCGCGTGCTCGAGGATCTTGTCCACGGTCAGCGGCCAGTCCTGCATGATACCTTTCATTCGGGTCTTCCTCCAATTCAGGGCCGCTTCAGTCCGGTTCGGTCCGGGCAGCGCTTGTGATTTTTCGATGCCCTGTCTATTCGGGCAATTGTGCTGACGCAAGGAAAGGACAAGGGGTATGAGGCGAGTTCTGGGATGGGTCTTGGCCGCGGCTGTCCTGGCCGGTTGCAGCGAGCCCGCGGAGACGGGCGCCGGGGCCGCCGAGGTGGCGGCCGCCGAAGCGGCTGAGCCGGCCCCTGCAGCTGCGCCCCTGCGACCCCTGCCGGAGCTGTTCGACTGCCTGCGCAAGTCCGGCGGCGTGGTCGTCGCGGCCCACCGGGGCGGACCGGGTCCGGGTTATCCGGAGAACGCGCTCGAAACGCTCCAGCACTCCTTCGCCCAAGGCATCCGGGTGTTCGAACTGGACGTCGCGACGAGCCGCGACGGGGTGATGTTCCTGCACCATGATGACCGGTTCGGGCGGACCGCCGATGGCGAGGGCTATGTCTCGGATACGGACTGGGCCGATATCGCGAAGATCCGGCTGAAAGACACCGAAGGTGACCTGACGCGGTTTCACGCCCCCAAGCTGACGGATGTGCTGCTCTGGGCGAAACAGAATGGCGCGGTGGTGCAGCTCGACCGCAAGAAGACGAGCGGCTTCCGCAACATCATCGAGGCGGTGAAGGCGGCGGGGGCGGAAGGCCACGCGGTGATGATCTCCTATTCCGATGAGGAGGCCGAGGCGATCGCGAAGCTGGATCCGGCGATGATGATGACCGCGTCGGCACGCGGTAGCCGGGATATCGAGTCCCTTGAGGCACGGGGCGTGGACCGTACACGGATCATCGGCTGGACGGGCACGCGGGAGCCCGATCCGCCGGCCTTCGAGCGGCTGATGAACGAAGGTGTCGAGCCAGCGTTCGGCACGCTCGGGCGCAAGGGCGAGCGGCTGGACGACCAGTACTGGAGCGACGGCGATGGCAGCGAGTACCAGCGCCTCGTCGATGACGGCGTGGTGCTGATCTCGACCGACGAGCCACTGCGTGTGGCGGAGTACCTGGAGGCGGACGAGGCCGGCTGGACCGCGTGCGCGCGCGATTAAGCCGGCGCGCGACTGGCGCGTGCCACGAACCAGAGCCAGACGAGCAGCAGCGGCGAGCCAAGTTCGATGAAGGCGCCGATCTGCTGTTGTTCCGTACCCGGACCGACCGCGCCCTGTGACAGGAGGCGGCCAATGCCGCCGATGACGAGGGCGGCGCAGATCAGACACATCAGGCGGAAATGCGTTTCGATTTTCGGGATGGCGTACCAGAGGAGGAATGTAACGAGGATGTAGACGCCGGACATGTAGCGGTACTGGTTGTCCACGGCGGCAGAGACGGTGGCGGCCGGATCAGCCCCGGACATGCCGGAGAGTAGCCCCATTGCCGCAAAAGCGAGCGGGATGAGCGAGAAGAGTCCGAGGACGATTTGCAGGCCGAGTTTCATGGTAGTTCCCCCTATTGAAATGATCTCAGATTAGCCCTTGCCAAAAAATGACGCATGCGTCATCTTTTTTCTTGGAGGCCCCGTCATGTTTGCAATCCTTGGACTCATTTTCCGGTTCGGGCCGCTGCTTTTCGGGCTGGGCTTCATTGCGCCCCTGACGGCGCAGGTCATCGAACGGGCCGGGTGGTCCTTGCCGTTCGGGATCACGCCGCTGATGGCGGGGCTCGGCATTGGCGGGATTTTGGGTCTCGCGGCGCAGCTGCGGGGGCGCTGGATATGAGCGGGCTGGCCGGGAAATCCGAAGCAGAACTGATCCGGATGGAGCGCGAGATTGCGCGCGAGCATCTCGACCGGTTCCCCTATTTCGCGGTGGCGTGGGCGTTCACCAACCTGGCGGTCTGGCTGTCGCTCTGGCCGCTGGTGTTCACCGGGATATTGCCGCTCTGGGCGGGTTTCCTGATTGCCTCGTTCAATGTGGCCGCTTGCTACCTGCCCTCGCATGAGGCGCAGCACGACATCATCGCGCGGCCCGGCACGAAGCTGCGCTGGCTGAACCAGCTGGTCGGGCATCTGTCGACGATCCCGCTCGTGTTGCCCTACCGGGTGGCGCGTCTCACACATCTTGAGCATCATGCGCACGCAAATGATCCGGATCTCGATCCCGATCACTCCACTCGGGCGCGCGGCCCGCTGCACGCGATCTGGAAAAGCATCGAGAACCGGCAGCCACGCGCAAAGGGCGGCAACAACAAATACGGCGAAACGCTGGCCCGGATCGGGCGGCCGGAGGTGCTGCTGGACGCCGCGCTCTACAACCTGGTGTTCTACGGCATCCTGTTTGCGCTGGCCTGGAGCGGATATGCGATCGAGGCCGCGCTGCTCTGGTGGCTGCCCCGGCATATCGGGCTGACCTATATCCAGTATTACCTGAGCTGGGCGCCTCATCATCCGGCTACGGACCAAGGCCGCTACCGCGACACGCGCAGCTTCCGGGCGGTCTTCGGCAATCTCGGCTCGATGGGTATGCAGTACCACATCGTGCATCACCTGCATCCGCGCATTCCGCTCTACCGCACGCCCAAGGCCTACTGGCAGATGCGGGAGATACTGGAGGCGCGCGGGTGCCGGATTGACGGGCTTTGACGCTAGGCGATTGACCGCGATCCGTGTGCGGCGTATGAGGCGCGCGGGTTCTGGGACACCCGCCGCTCGCAAGGCTTTGGCCTGAAGGTGAAGATCCCCCGGCGCGCAGGCGCCGCGACATTTCACGGAAACATGTCTTCACCGGCAGTTCCGCGGCAAGGCGAGCCCCCGCTGCAACGCGACTGCCCGGACTGAAGGATAGATCCGATGACGACCCCCATTCACAACCGGGAGCAGGCGAAAGCCCGCGCCCGCGAACTGCGCGCCGAACTTGGCGCGGGCGGCACGGCGATTTCCCACGCCGAAGCGCTCGAACGCGTGGCCGCCGAACTGGGCTACCGCGACTGGAACACCGCGTCGGCGCGCCTGTCGAACGAACCCGAGGTGCCGCTGCAAGTCGGCGACCGGGTGATGGGACGGTATCTCAAGCAGCCGTTCACGGGGCGCGTTCTCGGCGTGCGCGAAGTCAGCGGCGGCGCAGCGTTCGAGGTGACCATCCGCTTTGACGAAGCTGTGGACGTGGTCGAGTTCGAGAGTTTCTCGAACCTGCGCACGCAGGTGACCGTGACCGTTTCGGCGGCGGGCGTTTCAGTTTTCCGCACGAGCGATGGCGTGCCCCACATGACAGTGGAACGCGCGGCTACGGATAAAGCCGGACGCTGACCCAGCCCTCACCCTTGCGGTAGAGCTTCAGGCGGTCGTGCATGCGGAAGGCCTGGTCCTGCCAGAACTCGATCTCGGTGGGGATGAGGCGGTAGCCGCCCCAGAAGTCCGGACGCGGAATATCCGGGCCGTCGCCATAGATGGTCGAGAGCTCGGCGATGCGCTGTTCGAAGGCCGCGCGGTTTGCCATCGGGCGGGACTGGTCTGAGGCGATGGCGCTGATGCGGCTCTGAGGCGCGCGGGAGGCGAAATAGGCGTCGGCTTCGGCGTCCGGCACGCGGGTGATGGCGCCGCGCACGCGGACCTGGCGGCGCAGGCTTTTCCAGTGGAAGCCA
>JAIXVM010000265.1 GCA_027482995.1 Hyphomonadaceae bacterium
CAGCGGATGTCGCCCGCGGTGATCATGTCGATGGCGCCGCCGATGACGCCGCCATGGAGGGCGAAGAGGACCGGGATACGGGCTTCTTCCATGCAGTTGAACGAGGCCTGGATGGCTTTCACGTTGGTGCGGAAGGCTTCGGCGGCGACGTAGCGGTCCTGCGGGCCGGTGGGGCGCGGGCCGGTGAAAACGGTGGTGTCCATGCCGGCGGAGAAGTGCTTGCCGGTGGAGGAAATGACGATGACGCGGGCGAGGGCCTCGGTGTCGATGGTACGGACGATGTCCGGAAGCTCGTTCCAGAACGCCTTGTTCATTGTGTTCATCGCCTCGGGGCGCGACATCTGGATATGGGCGACCTTGTTCTCGATCGTCACCTTGAAGGCTTCGTAGGATTTCTTGAGCATGGCGGTTCCTCCGTTTGGCGAGGAGTGTAGCAGGCTGGCGCGCGGCGGCGAGGGGTGACGGCGGGGGAGGGCCGGGCCTGAAAAAGAGGGGAGCGATGGCTCGCTCCCCCCAAGGTGCACTCACCCCACTGCAGGCCCAGCGGGTTGGGGCGGGGTTCAGTTCGGCAGGAGGACCTTGTCCACGACGTGGATGACGCCGTTGGACTGGTCGACGTCCGCGATGGTGACCCTGGCCTTGCCGCCGCTTTCATCGGTGACAACGGCCGCGCCGCCTTCGACCGCGAAGGTCAGCGTGTCGCCGGAGACGGTGGTCAGCGTGGCGACGCCGCCATTGGCCGCGGCCAGGGCGACGAGGTCAGCGGCTTTGAGGTCGCCGGCCACGACGTGAGCGGTGAGGACTTTCGTGAGCGCGTCCTTGTTTTCCGGCTTGAGCAGGGTGTCGACCGTGCCGGCCGGCAGGGCGTCAAAGGCGCTGTTGACGGGCGCGAAGACCGTGAACGGGCCGGGGCTCTGCAGCGTTTCGACGAGGCCGGCGGCGGTGACCGCGGCCACGAGCGTGGTGTGATCGGCCGAGTTCACGGCGTTCTCGACGATATTCTTGCTGGGATACATGGCGGCGCCGCCGACGGTGACCGAAGCCTCAATGGGCTCGGCGATTGCCGGAGCGGGTTCTGCAGCGAGGGCCGTGTCGGCGGCTGGCGTGGTCGATGCGCAAGCGGCGGCGAAGGCTGCGGCGCTGAGGCCGAGCAGGACGGTACGAAATTTCATTTGAACTCCATGTGGCTGAAGTCGCACCGGCGTTGCCGCTGCAGACGACAGGGATACGGACGCGGGCACGGGATGGACGCATCGATCACGGTCACGTGATGGCACGTGACGGTTTCGTCACGATCACGCCTTGGCGGCCTCGGTTTTCACCGGCCTTGCCAGCAAGGCCACAATGGCTTCGTCAACCGTGATGGCGCCTTCGACGACGGCGGCGACGGCTTCGCTGATCGGCATTTCGATGTGGTAGCGGGCCGCGAGCTGGCGCAGGACCGGCGCGGTGGCGACGCCTTCGGTGACGGAATTGCGCGCGCCGAGCACGTCCGCCAGCGTTTCGCCTTTGCCGAGCGCAAGGCCGAGCGACATGTTGCGGCTGGTTTCCGAAGAGCAGGTGAGCACGAGGTCGCCGAGGCCGGAAAGGCCGGTGAGCGTTTCGGCGTCGGCGCCGAGCGCGAGGGCGAGGCGGGTCATCTCGGCATAACCGCGTGCGATCAGCGCGGCATGGGCAGAGCGGCCGAGGCCCTTGCCGAGCGCGATGCCGCAGGCAATGGCGAGGACGTTCTTCACGGCGCCGCCAATTTCCGCCCCCAGAAGATCCGTACCCAGATAAGGCCGGAAGGTGGGCGTCGAGATTGCCTCGATAAGTTCAGCGCCGCGCGCGGCGTCGGCGATCGCGAGGGTGACGGCGGTGGGCAGGCCCTTGGCGACGTCAATCGCGAAGCTCGGGCCGGACATCACGGCGGGGATGGCTTCGGGGAGTTCCTCGGCGAGGACCTGCGTCATGAACTTGCCGGTGGAGAGCTCAATGCCCTTGGAACAGAGGACGACCGGGGCGAGCGGCTTGAACCAGCCTTCGAGGCGCGTGAGCGTGGAACGGGTATGCTGGGCTGGGGTGACGCAGAAGAGAGCGTCGAGGCCGGCGAGGTCGCCGAGACTTGAGGTGGCGCGCAAGGCAGGGTTCAGCGCCACGCCGGGCAGGAAAACCGTGTTCTCGTGGTGCGTGTTGATGGCGTCCGCGACGTCCGGCTCAAGCGCCCATAGCAGGACCGACTGGCCGTTGCGGGCAAGGAGCTGCGCAATGGCCGTGCCCCAGGCACCGGCGCCGATGACGCCGAAAGTTTTGAAGTGCGTTGTCATGGGGGCGTTTTGGAGGAAGCCGGGGTGAGGGGCAAGCGGGGCTTCAGCCGAGGAGCGTGAACGCGTAGGCGGAAAGGGCGGTCGCGCCGAGCACGAGGACGAAGTGCCAGACAAAGATCTGCCGGAAGTCCTGGATCGATTGGCCTTTCCAGGTGCCGTGGGCTTCGGTGACCATGCGTGCAAAGCCCACGAGTTCGCGGCGGGGAACGGACGAACTGATCGCGTCGCCGGACGGGCCCGGACCGGTGACCACGAACGGTGTCTTGAGGCGGTAGAGCATCATCAGCGGCCAGAACAGGCGGACAAAGCCATCGCGCGTCATTTGGGGCAGGCTGAGCAGGAGTGAATCGACGCGGCCTTTTGTGAACCACTCCTTGAACAGGCCCCAGTGATTCGAGTCTTCGTTTTCGACACTGAGAAGGTCGCTCTTCTCGGCTCTCGCCATCGTGTTTCCGACGGACAGGTACATGACGACCGCGTCGGCGAGGATTGCCGGGAACTTCAGCCCGTAGGCCGCGGCCGCCTCGGCGATGTCGTCGAGCACGTCGGCCTGGGTTTCAATGATGCTCAGGGCCCAGCCCTGGAGTTCAATGAGGTTGAAGAGTTGAAGGTATTTGGCGGCGCCGATCATGGCGAGCAGGAAGACGGGAAGGCCGAACAGCGAGAAAATCGCGCCGAGCGCGGTGCGCAGCGAAGGCCAAAGCGTGCCGGCGAGAAGCCGCAGCTTGCCTGGGGCTTTTACGCTGCTGGCGGCGGGCGCCGCGTCGCTGTCTTCAGGAGACGAGGTGTGAAGGTCTCCCAGGTAGAAGACCATGCCCTTGCCATCCGAGTATTGACCCTCGGTTTCCAGAAACACGCCGTCATAGGCGAGCGAGTCGACGACCTCATCGCCATCGAAGTCGATATAGGAAATGCTCAGCTTGCGGATGTCGAAGGGGCCGGATGTCTCGCAACGGGCGACCGTGTCCACCCCTTTGGCGAGGGCCTTTGAAACGATAACCGGATTGGCGGGATCATCCGCATCCTGATCGACTTCGATGGTGCGCACGCACGTGAGGAATGTCTCGGGCATGTCGCCCGCTATGGCGGAGATCTCGAAGTCTTCCTCATAGCCCCCCGGCTTCTGCCGGAAGCCTCCATCGATCGCATCGGGCTCAACCTCCATGACACGAACGATGTTGTTGTTGGCGACCGCGTTGCTGATGTGTTCGACATCATCGAACTCATGCCAGTTATCCGGCGTGGAGCCGTCGCTTCGGGCTGGCGGCACGCCGGGTTCACGCTCGGCCGGATCCCAGGCCGTCATGAAGTTGGCGAGGTCTTCCTCCGGCCGGCCTTTCCAG
>JAIXVM010000249.1 GCA_027482995.1 Hyphomonadaceae bacterium
TCTGCCCGGATCGACGACCTTATCCTCGCAACGACCGGAGAGGCGCGGTACGCCGTGATCTCGCAGGATATCACACGGGACGACAAGATCCTTGTCGACTACAGTCACATCGTGCTCGATCCGGCCACTTCCGATAGCGACGTCACACTGGATCTGACAACGCAAACACTCGCCGATGCGCCAGCCTACAAACGGCAGTAACGCACCAGGCGGCTGAATGGAGGGGGCGGGCTACTAGGCCTTGCCCCCTTCTTTCTGTGAGGTTGTGAAATGCTTCGTTTCCCCGACGGTCTGAAAGCGTTACTCTATCAGTATGTCCCAGCCCGTCCGTATCCCTGACGGCTTCGTCGAGGAGCTGAAAGCCCGTATCCGTCCTTCAGACGTGATCGGGCGCAAGGTCAAACTGACCAAGAAGGGCAAGGAATGGGTCGGCCTGTCGCCCTTCACCAACGAGAAGACGCCCAGCTTCTACGTCAATGACCAGAAGCGCATCTTCAAATGCTTCTCCTCGGGCACTGGCGGCGACGTCATCAATTTCATCATGGAAACAGAGCGCCTCACCTTCATGGAGGCCGTCGAGAAGCTGGCTGAAGAAGCCGGCATGCAGCTGCCCAAGGCGAGCCCCGAGGCGGCAGAGGCTTACGACCATCGCAAGCGCCTCGTGGCCGCCTGCGAGGCAGCCGCCAACTGGTTCGAGGACCGGTTGCGCTCAGCCGAAGGCGCGGCGGCGCGGACCTATCTCGATGGCCGGGGCCTGTCCCCGGACGCCTGGAAGCGCCACCGGCTCGGCTATGCCCCGGATGACTGGCGCCGCACCCGGGCGCACCTTCTGGCCGAAGGCTTCACGGACGCCGAACTGATCGCCGCCGGCCTGATCAAGGAAAGCGACAAGGGCGGCGAGCCGTTCGACTTTTTCCGCGGCCGCCTGATGTTCCCGATCACCGATGTGCGCGGCGCCGTCATTGCCTTTGGGGGCAGGGGCCTGACGCCGGATGCCAAGCCAAAATACCTGAACTCCGGCGATACCGAACTCTTCCACAAATCGGGTGTGCTCTACCGCTACAAGGCGGCCCGCGAAGCGCTGGGGGCGGGGGAAGGCGGCGGGTTGATCGTCTGCGAAGGCTATATGGATGCGATCGCTCTGACCGAAGCGGGCTTCGGCCAGGCCGTGGCCCCCCTCGGCACGGCGCTGACCGAAGACCAGCTCCAGCTGATCTGGAAAGCGGGCCCGGAGCCCGTCATGTGCTTTGACGGCGACCGCGCAGGCCTAGGCGCCGCCTACCGCGCGCTCGACCGGGCGCTGCCCTTCGTCGAGCCCGGACGGTCCGTCTTCTTCGTGCTGCTGCCGGACGGCATGGATCCCGACGACCTGATTCGGGCCCGCGGGGCCGGCGCGATGGGGGAAGAGCTGGACCGCCGCCTGCCCCTGTCGGAGCTGCTCTGGCGGCGGGAACGGGACGCCGAGCCCCTGGATACACCCGAGCGCCAGGCCGGTCTCGAAGCCCGCCTGATGGCCGCTTGCGGCCAGATCCGGCACGGCGGCGTGAAATCCGCATATGAGCGCGATCTGAAGTCCCGGCTGCGTGACCACATGTGGGCCTTGCGGGACGCCAAGCGCAGCAACAGCTACAGGAAGGGCCGCCCCGCTACGGGACAGAATCCCGCAGAAGGCGAAGACGCCCAGGCCGCCCTGAAACAGCGCCAGTTCGAGAAGATCGGCGGCCTGCGCTCGGTGATCCTCGCCATCGACAATCCGGCGCTTCTGGCCGCCGGGGCCGAACTGCTCGCCCAGTGGGCACCGCCGGATGAGGATGTCGCCCATCTGCGCGATGCAGTTCTTGACCTTGCCAAAGACGGAATCCCCATTGACCGGACGGCTGTGGCCGCCCATTTAGGCAATTCTGGGCACATTCGTGCCGCTAGCCTGCTCAAGAAATATCGCGGAATACCTCAGAAAGTGGCCGATGCGCCCGAGGTCCGCGAATGGCTCATCGCTCTGGAGCAGGATGTGGCGAAACGGCGTACCGGCGAACTGGAGACGGGCTCTGGCATGGATAGTGCGAGCGTGGATCCGACGTTGTCACCGCAAGATTGGCGGCGGCAACATCAAATGGTCGCGGAACGCCGGGCTCTGAGAGCCCGTGTGAGTGAGGCATCGAGCAAACGCAGCGACAGCTGACCGGCAGGGCGATTGGCAACAGGCGTTGGGCGGCACAGGCAGCCACCTTCGCCAGGGAGAAACTTGAATATGGCGACAGCCACCAAGAAAAAGAAAAACACCGCGGGCGACGGTGAAGGCGAAGAAGACAAGGAAACCGAAGGCGGTCTTGTCGATTTCAACGCGACAGACGTCAAAAAGGTCCTGAAGCGCGCCCAGAAGCGCGGCTTCATCACCCATGACGAAATCAACCAGTTGCTGCCCGATTCGGACATGAGCTCGGATCAGATCGAGGACGTGATGTCCCAGATCTCCGAGATGGGCATTGCCGTCGTCGAGAGCGAAGAAGAAGCCGAAGAGCAGGGCAAGGCCCTGACCAAGCTTGAGGACAAGAAAGTCCTTGCCAAAAAGGGTAACGCGCGCGGCTCGGACCGCACCGACGACCCCGTGCGGATGTACCTGCGCGAGATGGGCGCGGTGGAGCTTCTCTCCCGCGAGGGCGAGATCGCGATTGCCAAGCGCATCGAGGCTGGCCGCGATGCGATGATCCGCGGCCTCTGCGAAAGCCCGCTGACCTTCGAAGCCATGATGGTGTGGCGTGACGAGCTGATCAACGAGCGCATCCTGTTGCGCGACCTGATCGACCTCGAAGCCACCTACGGCGCGGAAAACCCGCCGCCGGAACCGAAAGTGATCGAGGAGAAGGCGCCTGAGCCGGTCGTTCCCGTCAAGGGCAAGAAACGTCCGAGTCAGGAAGAGATCGACGAAGTCGAAGCAGAACGCCTGCGCCAACAGCAGCAGGAAGAGGAAGAAGAAGACGACGCCGCCGCCATGTCGATGTCGGCGATGGAAGGCGAACTGCGCGAAGGCGTGCTCGCCAAGCTCGACGAGATCGCCGAGTCGTTCGGCCGTTTCCGCAAGCTGCAGGACCGCCTCGTCGGCCGCCGCCTCGAAGGCAAGGACCTGACGCCGAAGGCGCAGACCGAATATGACGAGCTGTCGCTGCTGATCGTCGAGAACCTCAAGACGATCCACATCAACAACGCCCGTATCGAGGCGCTGGTCGAACAGCTCTATGCCATCAATAAGAAGCTGATGGGCCTTGAAGGCAAGCTGATGCGTCTCGCTGACGCGCACGGCGTGCCGCGCAAGGAATTCCTCGAGAACTATATCGGCTGCGAGCTTGAGCCCAACTGGTCCGAACGCGTGCGCGCGATTTCGGCCAAGTGGAAACGCCTGATCGACGGCAAGGGCGGCGAGATCGAAATCGTCCGTGCCGAGATCACCGAGATTGCCACCGAGATCGGCATCCCGATCGACGACTTCCGCCGGATCGTGCAGACCGTGCAGAAGGGCGAGCGCGAAGCCCGCATCGCGAAGAAGGAGATGGTGGAAGCCAACCTCCGCCTCGTGATCTCGATCGCCAAGAAA
>JAIXVM010000281.1 GCA_027482995.1 Hyphomonadaceae bacterium
CTCGTGCGTGTGGATCTCGGCGGACGCCTCGTCTTTAGCAACCAAGTCGATGCCGTAGAAGTCCGGGTTGAGGATCGGCGGGCTGGCGGAGCGGAAGTGGATTTCGCGGGCGCCGGCCTCGCGCACCATCTGCACGATCTTCTTGGACGTGTTCCCGCGCACAATCGAGTCGTCCACCAGGATCACGCGCTTGCCTTCAAGGGCAGCGCGGTTCGGGCTGTGCTTCTTGGAGATCGCGGCCTGACGGCCCAGCTGCGTCGGCTGGATGAACGTGCGGCCCACATAGTGGTTGCGGATGATGCCCATCTGGAACGGAATGCCGGAGGCTTCCGAGAAACCCAGTGCGGCGGGCACGCCCGAATCTGGCACCGGCACCACGACGTCGGCCTCGGCAAAGGTCTCGGCGGCGAGCTGATGGCCCATCCGGCGGCGTACTTCGTATACGGAGCGTCCCTGAATGAAGCTGTCGGGCCGTGCGAAATAGACATACTCGAACACGCAGGGGCTCGGCGGGCGCGGCGCGAAGGCGCGGAAGCTCTCGAGGCCCTGCTCGGAGATGACGACCACTTCGCCATTCTCGATCTCGCGCACGAACTCGGCGCCGATGATGTCGAGCGCGCACGTCTCAGATGCCAGCACATAGCCGGTGCCGAGACGGCCAAGCACGAGCGGGCGCAGGCCGATCGGATCGCGCGCACCGATCAGTTTCTTTCCCGTCAGGCCGACGAGTGCGTAGCCGCCCTCGATCTGGTGCATCGCGTCGATCAAGCGGTCCACGAAGCGTTTCTTGCCGCTGCGCGCGACGAGATGCAGGATCACCTCGGTGTCCATCGTGGACTGGAAGATCGCGCCATCTTTCACGAGCTGCTGGCGCAGCTGGCGCGCATTGGTCAGGTTGCCATTGTGCGCGACGGCGAAGCCGCCGAGCGCAAGGTCGGCGAAGATCGGCTGGATGTTGCGAAGCATCGGCCGGCCCTGGGTCGAGTACCGGTTATGGCCGATGGCAGAATGACCGGGCAGGCGTTGGCGCAGGTCGCCGCCGAAGTGTTCGCCGACAAGGCCCATATGACGTTCGGAGTTGAAGCGCGCGCCGTCAAAGCTGACGATGCCGCAGGCTTCCTGACCCCGGTGCTGCAGCGCGTGCAAGCCGAGCGCGGTCAGCAGGCTCGCTTCCTTGTTTCCGAACACGCCAAATACGCCGCACTCTTCGCGTGGCTTGTCGTCATCATTGTCGAAATAGGCCATCGGAAGGTCCGACTCGCTTTGGGGGCCGCTGTCGATCCGGGATATAGTTCGGTTTGCCCCGGCGCGAAAGGGCAGACGTGTCATGTTTCTGTCGCAGGACGCTTCGCCCGGTTCAGAGCATGCGGGCCGAAGTCAGCCTTGAATGGATGACGACCACGTCGAACAGCGATTCCGGCGCGTAGATGTCGAAATCCGCCTCGTCCGGCAGCTCGCGGGCAATTTCGAAGTAACGCTCCAGCTTGATCGGGGTCTTGCGCCAGTCCGAAATGAGTTCGTGCTCCGGAATGTTCGCAAGGTCGATCCACGCCGTTTGGGGGCTGGCCTTGGTGAGCAGCGCGTTAAGCGTGTTCACCCGGGCGCGGCGCGCGATCTTCGTCAGCGGGGCATTCACCGGGGTTGAGGGCTTGGCGGCGACAGCCATGAAGGTCGCTTCACTGAATTCCTGCGTCAGGGCTACGTAATCGGGGCCCAGCTTGGCGCGCAGGAAGGAGCCGGTCGGCGTGGCATACTTGATCGGCGCTTCGCCGCCCGGGCCCTGCACGCCTTTCGGGCGTCCGGTCATCACCGACGCATTGTGACCCCAATAGACAGCGCGCTCGCCGCGCGCGAGGCCGAGCGCGTTCTCGGCCATGAACAGCGAGCCGCGGCTGATATAGTCGCCAAACTCCGGCGCGGGGGGCGCGTCATTGACCGCAAACTCCAGCGCATTCAGGCCCTGCCAGGCCCGGCGCGCGTTGAAGGCGGCGAGGCCAAGTCCAACCCGCGTGAGTTCGGTTTCGAGCTTTCGGCAGGCGGCTTCGGCGTCCGCACGCTGTGCCGGCGTCAGACGGCTCGCGACCATCAGCTCATGCCGGTCGGCTTTCGCCTCAGCGGTCAGGATCGGCGCGAGGCCGGCGCTGAGCGCATCGGCGGCCGGCTTGTCCACGGCGGCCAGCGCGGCGAGCGCGTCGGCGGCGTCCCGGCTGCTCGACATGCAATCGACGCTGAAAATGCGGACCTTGCGGTCGGCGTTCACCGCGTTCCAGCCGCGCAGCCAGGTGAGGAAGTCGGCCATCACTTCGGTCTTGTAGATCCGGAACATCGGCGCCTGACGGACAATGTCGGCGGCCTGCATGCCCGAAGGCGCGCCGGACGCGTAGCCGTCCAGCAGGTCCGTGCCGGCGCGGCTGGCGGGCAGCATCACGACGCGCAGGTCATGGAATTCGATCATGGTCTGGATGAGCAGGGACTTCAGCAGCGCATCTTCGTGCGAGCCCTGCGTGGCTTCGCCGAGACCCACGAACTTGGACTGCGACAGGCGCTTGGCCAGCGCCGCGATGCCCGGATCGCTCGCGGTGAGACTGCGGATGGGCACGGCCTGCGCGCCCAGAAGGCTCGCCACCGTCGGAACGGTCACCTTAGGCGAGGTGGAATCGTCCGGCTTTGACGCGCAACCGGCGAGGATTGCAGCCGAAGCTGTTGCCAGCATGAATGCCCGCCGGGACATCGGATCGTGCCGTCTGTCCATGGTCGTCCTCCCCAACATTGTCCCCAGGTGCGTTCAACGCCAGATTAACCGGCGCCGGTCCAGCTTCAAGTTCAGTCGCCTGATGCGGGTAATGCCGGTGGCGCGCTACGACCGACTTCCCGGGCTTCGCCGGTGACCGCATCGGCCGCCTGTGCGAGCAATGGATAGCTGAGGCTGTCCTGGATGAAGGGCGGGACCCGCTCTTCCTCAAGCCC
>JAIXVM010000210.1 GCA_027482995.1 Hyphomonadaceae bacterium
CTCAGCGCGTCGCAGGGCTTCATTGTTCAGGGTGATGCGGCGGGAGACAATACAGGCATTTCGGTTTCTTCGGCCGGGGACGTCAATGGCGATGGGTTTGACGACCTGATCGTCGGGGGATTCCTTGGCGACGACGGCGGCGCAGACGCAGGCGAAGCTTATGTCGTCTTCGGCGGCGCGACCGGCACCGAGTCGACGGTGGCTGTCTCGCGGACGGGCACCGGCGCAGCGGACAGCTTCACCGGCAATGCAGGCAACGACACGTTCACCGGCATCGGCGCGAATGATGTCGTGCGCGGCGGCGCAGGCGATGATGCGATCACGATCAGTGACGTCTCCTTTGCCGATATCGACGGCGGGCGGGGCACGGACACGCTGAGCCTGTCAGGGGCGGGACAAACGCTGGATCTCAGCGGCGCGGGCAATGCGGGTGTCCGATCCTTCGAAGTGATCGACCTTACCGGCAGCGGCAACAATACCGTCATCCTCGACCAGCAGGCTGTGTTCGACTTGACGGAAGAACGCGCCGACGGCGCGGCGACACTCACTATCCGCGGCAATGCGGGCGACACTGCGAACCTCGGCGGCTCTGGCGGCGGGTTCAACGCCAACGGCACAGTCACCGACAGCGGTATCACTTACAACATCTACACCAACGGCAATGCCAACGTCCGTGTGCAGACGGGCGTAACCACTGTTGCGGTACCGGCATTGCAGGTATTCGACCTGACAAGCCTCAGCGCCGCACAGGGTTTTATCATCCAGGGCGATTCGTCGGGCGACTATGCTGGCTGGTCGGTTTCCTCTGCGGGGGACGTCAATGGCGACGGGTTTGATGACCTGATCATCGGCGCCAGCCGCGGAGACGATGGCGGTTCCGCTGCCGGCGAAGCCTATGTCGTGTTTGGCGGCGCGGGCGGTTTCGGGACCGCGGTTGGCGGCCGCCGGGTGATCGACTTGGCAACGCTCAGTTCGTCGCAGGGTTTTGTTATCCAGGGCGATACAGTGTTCGATTATTCGGGCTTTTCAGTCTCCTCCGCAGGAGACATCAATGGCGACGGGTTCGACGACCTGATCGTCGGCGCCGACGGCGGAGACGATGGCGGTTCCGCTGCCGGCGAAGCCTATGTCGTGCTTGGCGCGGCGGGCGGCTTCGGGACCTCGATCAATGGGCGTCAGGTGATCGACCTCACCTCCCTCAGCGCCGCGCGGGGCTTCATCATCCGGGGCGATGTGGCGGGTGATCAGGCAGGCCGGTCCGTCTCCTCGGCGGGGGACGTCAATGGCGACGGGTTCGACGACCTGATTGTCGGTGCGGGAGGCGGCGACGATGGCGGCACCAGTTCCGGCGAGGCCTATGTCGTGTTTGGCGGCTCAGGCGGGTTCGGGACGGCAGTCTCGGGCCGCCAGGTGATCGATCTGACAAGCCTGAGCGCGCCGCAGGGGTTCATCATACAGGGCGACGCGGCGGGTGATGGTGCCAGTGGCTTGTCGGTTTCCTCTGCGGGGGACATCAACGGCGACGGGTTTGACGACCTGATCGTCGGCGCCAGCCGCGGAGACGATGGCGGTTATAATGCCGGCGAGGCCTATGTCGTGTTTGGCGGGGCGGGCGGATTCGGGACTGCAGTCGGCGGACGGCAGGTGATCGACCTGACAAGCCTGAGCGCGTCGCAGGGGTTCATCATCCAGGGCGATACCGAGTATGATAGTATTGGCATTTCTGTCTCTTCGGCGGGGGACGTAAATGGCGACGGGTTTCATGACCTGATTGTCGGGGCACCTTACGGCGATAATGGGGGCGACTATTTCGGCGAGGCTTATGTCTTGTTTGGCGGCGCCGGCGGGTTCGGCACGGATGTTTCCGGCCGCCAGGTGATCGACCTGACAAACCTAAGCGCCGCGCAGGGCTTCATTATCCAGGGCGATACGGCCGGTGATGCTCTCGGCGTCTCTGTTTCCACGGCGGGGGACGTCAATGGCGACGGGTTTGATGATCTGATCGTTGGCGCACACCACGGCGACGATGGCGGCACCGATGTTGGCGGCTTCGACGCGGGAGAAGGCTATGTGATCTTCGGCGGTGCGACCGGCACCGAATCCACCGTGGCGGTGTCTCGCACGGGTACTGCTTCGGCGGACAACTTCACCGGCAATGCGGGCAATGACACATTCAGCGGCATCGGTGCGAACGATGTCGTTCGCGGCGGCGCAGGCGATGACTCCATCAGCCTCAGTGCGGCCAGCTTCGCCGACATTGATGGCGGACGCGGCACCGATACGCTTGTCCTGTCAGGGTCAGGCTCGTCCCTCAACCTGACCGGCGTCGGCACTGCGCGCATCCAGTCGATCGAAGTGATCGACATAACGGGCACGGGCAACAACACGGTGGTCCTCGACCAACAGGCGGTGTTCGACCTGACCGAAGAGCGCTCCGGCGGCGTGGCAACGCTGACCATCCGCGGCAATGCGGGCGACACCGCCAACCTCGGCGGCTTCACCGCGAACGGCACAGCCGTTGATGGCGGCATCACCTATGGCGTGTTCACGCATGGCAATGCGAACGTGCGCGTCCAGCAGGGCGTGACCGTGACCGGGGTGACGTTCGATGCGGAAGTGGCGGACTCCGATCCGAAAGGCGTGCAAGTCGCCGAGCCGATGGGTATCGCGTCAGACTGGGACAGCCCGCCCGCGTTCGAGACAGCCAAACTGGAAGTGATGGACGATCAGCCTCTGGATCTCAACTCTGGCGTCGGCGGAACGGTTGGCGCGTTCGATGCCGGAGACGTCTGGACTCCTGCCGGATTTGCGCTGGACAGCATCGACATCATCGATGGCGCAGCGGTGGATCTTGCGATCCATCGCGAGGCGCAGCTGGCGGCTGACCTGTTGCTGATCGACGCAGCCTTGGCCATGCAAAACGGATAGCCCAGACGTCCCCTCGATGACGCATCGAGACAGCGCCCCTGCATCGTTTGCGAATGCCCTGAGATCGAGACCGGTTGAAGCCCAGACGTGCCGTTTCGATGATGGTTCCGCCCGATCAGTCCTGAGCAGTGTCACTCGAAAACTCGGCAGGGCCAAACAGCAACTGAAGCGCCGAAACGTAACCGGCGTGATCGGCTTCATCGGATGCGGACACTTTCGGATCGTGCCGGAGCATGACCTGTCCATTCGTCACAAGCCGGAGGATCTGCGCATCAAGCCATCCGATATGGCCGCGGCAACCTTCAAGACGCGTCAGAAGCTGCCGCGAAGCGGATCCTGTGTTTGCGAACATCGCCATGGCAAGCTCACTCAACTCGGCGTCGCGCGAGGCTTCGAACATGGCGTTCAACAATCCTGCAAGGTCGGCTTCGTTCTGGAGAAGGTTGGCGGCGGCTGGCGGCTGCAGCCCTTCCGCAAGCTGACGTGCCGTCAGCGGCGCGTCAGCTCTCGCGGCATTACCGAGACTGTCGAGAGACCTCGTCCGTAGACGAACATAAAGTTGAATGTAGGCTTCCTTGAGAAGGCTTTGCCGCGACTCAAAGAAATGGATCACGGACGATGCGGATGCCTTCGCTGCTGAA
>JAIXVM010000140.1 GCA_027482995.1 Hyphomonadaceae bacterium
CCCGCAAGGACGTCCGCCTAGTGACAGAGGGTGAGACCACAGAAGTCGACAAGATCGTGATCGAGCGACTGTCCGATCCGCTGACCCACATGATCCGGAATGCTGTCGATCATGGCCTGGAATCTCCTGAGAAACGCGAAGCTGCAGGAAAGCCCCGCGAAGGCGTCGTCCGGCTTTCTGCGATGCACCGGTCCGGCAGGGTGATCATCGAGGTCAGTGATGACGGCGCGGGGATCAATCGTCCGAAAGTGCGTCAGATCGCAATCGAAAAAGGCCTGATCTCCGCCGACGAACAATTGTCCGACGGCGAGATCGACAATCTCCTTTTCATGCCCGGTTTCTCGACGGCTTCAGAGGTATCTAACCTTTCAGGCCGCGGCGTCGGAATGGATGTCGTGAAAAAATCGATCCAGGCACTCGGCGGCCGGGTTTCAATCGTTTCCGTCCCCGGGCAGGGTTCGTCCTTCACCATCAGCCTGCCTTTGACTCTCGCGATCCTCGACGGAATGGTTGTCCGCATTGCCGGGCAGACCACAATCATTCCGCTCACGGATATCGTCGAAACCCTTAAGCCGAAGCCGGAAGACATTCACGATTTCTCGACCGAAGGCCAAGTCGTGTTTATTCGCGGTTCCTTCGTCCCACTCGTGGATGTCGGGGCAACGCTCGGCTATCGGGCGCCTCTGACGAAAGTTGATAACCAGATTGTCGTGCTCACCCAAACCGAAGACAGCGCTCTCAGTGCTCTTCTTGTCGACGAGATCTTCGACCAGCGACAGGTCGTGATCAAAGGTCTCGAAGAAAACTATGGATCCGTTCCAGGAATTGCAGCCGCAACCATCCTTGGTGACGGACGAATTGCACTAATTCTTGATGTTGATCGTATAGTCTCGAAAAAGAGCATGGCGGTCGATCTGTCCGAGGCTGCGTGAGTGAGGAAGTAAATATGCGTGATAAAAACGAGATACCCCAGATGAATGAGAACAAGTTCATTTCCTTCACGATCAGCGGCCAGACATTCTGCGTCGACATCATGGCCGTGCGCGAAATTCGCGGCTGGGCAAAACCGACGCCCATCCCTCACTCGCCCTCTTATGTGTGCGGCGTCATCAACCTGCGCGGAACGGTTCTGCCGATCGTGGATCTTGGGGCAAGGCTCGGCATGCCCTCGACGGAGCCATCGTCATCGAACGTGACGATCGTCGTGCAGATCGGTGAACAGTTGATCGGCCTCGTGGTGGAAGCGGTGTCTGACATTCTTTCTCTGAAGGACAGCATCCTTCAGCCAACCCCGGAGATTGCTTCGGAAACGTCCAAGGCATTCTTCAAGAGCTTGGTGGCCCTTGAAGGCAACATGATCCGGGTGATCGATCTGACGACCCTGGCGCCTGTCGCTCAAACGTCAGCGGCTGCCTGATTTAGACGGCCGAGATGGCCCCTGCGGCCAGCTGGCCGCGGGTGGCTGCAACGTCACGATTTGCTTTGAATACCCTCTTGCCGGCCGTAGCGGATCTGCCGGCAAAGCCCTCATGCCAAGACGGCAAAGTTGAGGAATTCCGCCTGGTACGGACGAACCCCTCGGGCACCTGTCATTGATGCCGATTTCACCCGCCAGCGCTGCAAAGCGCATTCACATCGGACATTGGTCAGGCTTGTTGAAAACCTGATCCCGGGCTCAGGCCCGAAAGTCACTGCCGCCTTTCCTGCGGATGCGGTCTCCGAAATCGCTAAAACACCGCCAATGATTATCGGGAACTTTTGTCGTTCGATCTGCCGGAGTTCGACCAGCGATAGCCGGCTCTTGTGTCGACCATGTTCTGTACACTGACAGCATTCCTGTAACCAGAACCGAGTTATCCCGTCTTGCGGAGGCGGACGTGCCCAAAGGGCCACGCCTCCCGTATCGGACCAGCATAGCGGCCGCCGGGCCTGTTTTCGGCCTTTGCACAAAGCCTGGCCGGCCAACCGCACGTCGTCGCGGTTGATCCGGTAACGACTCTCTAGAAAAGTTCGGTCGAACCTTCTGTGACCGGCGGTGGCATAACGCGGGCGCGCTCGGCGATCATCACTTCCGGCGAAGTCGATTCGAGCAGCATTTGCCCGGCGCGGCCGTCCGTCGGCCAGAAACGCACGCGCCGGGCTCGATTGCCGCCCAGGCTCTTTGCCACACAGGTGATGCCTTCGTCGCTCAGAAAGCGCATCGCGAACTCGGCGTTTTGCGCACCTACATCGCTGAGGCTCTTGATAACATGGGCGCCGCCGAACAGTTTCGCTTGCAGGCGGGAACGCGCAGCGCCGTTCTGAAGCAAACCGTTGATCAGAAGTTCCATCGAGTTCACGCCGTAACGCATGGAATCTCCGCACCCTTCCCCTCCCGGCAAAAGGAAGTGGTTCATCCCGCCAACACGGGCGAGAGGGTCCCAGATGCAGGTCGCAACACACGAACCGAGAATGGTTGTGTAGATCACGCTGGGATCGCTGCTGACGCCGTGTTCGCCCTGAATGACATGGACCAGCCGTTCACGGCGTGGCTGAGGTGCTGCAGTCGATACGAACTGGCTCATGCGCGCGGCCCAATGATGTTTTGATGTGTGTCGGGAAGTGTCAGCAGCGCTTGCAAGTCAGACGTCTGCGGTTTGATCAGCCCGCATCCGTGCAGGAAAGTGATCATGGATGAATCAAGCATCACGCCGCCCCCCTGTTCTCAAGCGCACACAGGTCAAGCGCTGCTTGACCAATCGAACCCAACGCCAACTGCCGCTCGACGGCGCCGGCCTCAAATGCTGACTTGGGCATGCCGTAGACGACGCTGGTCACTTCATCCTGACCGATCGTCTTCGCGCCGGCTTTGCGCATTGCGAGCAATCCTGCGGCACCATCCCTTCCCATACCCGTCAGAATGA
>JAIXVM010000222.1 GCA_027482995.1 Hyphomonadaceae bacterium
CTGAAGCCAATCGCCGATGCGTTACATTGGCTACACCTTCTTCGACGAGAATGTTCATGGCGGCGTTGAGAATGTCCTGTCGCGTGGGATGCATCGTGGCGCTCGTCTCTACGCCGAACCCATTCTGAGACTGGGAGACGGCGGCACGGAAAGCGCTATCGCTCCCCACTTCACCAGGGGCTCCACCGAGGAGCCGCTGGGTAAACCGGTGCACAAGCGCATTGGACCACGCTTGAAAGCCCGGCCGACGCTGTGCGATTACATGCCCAAAGGCGAGGCCCTGGTAGAATTGCATGATGAGTTGGCGGGCAGCCGGCGAAACGCCGGTTCTTTCCGCGAGTTCGTTCCAGAAATGCACTTCTTGGGTGGCGATGATTCCGGGCTCAAACCGCTCGCTTCCCCGCAAGGACCGAAAGCATCTCAACCACCGGACGGCCCCCAGATCCGGCATCGTTTCGCTTTCCATGTTCAGCAATTCGCATAGCAGGCCGGGTAAATCAGCGACCGTGATTGCCGCAGCGAGATAGACTTCGCGGCGGCGCGCCCAGACCGTTTCCTCCTGCTCGAGCGCTGTTTGCAGCGCGGCTTCCCGCACCCCGGCCATATCGCCGAACCGGTATAACACGAGGGCCGGGCTGACGCCGGCTGCGGCCGCAACAGTTCTGACTGTGGGGACGCCGGCGCCCGTCCCGATCTGCTTGATGACTTCGGCGAGAATACGCTCGGACGCATCCATGGTTTTGATACACTTGTTCAATGTTTTGCGCAGTCTGAGATATCATTGTCGTATAGGAGTTTGAAATCCGGGAAAAGGCCGGAACTTCAAGCGAATAGGCAGCCGCCTGATAACAGCTGATTTCAATGTTTTCGGATATGTTCTGCAGCTTTGATGACGGCCTCGTCATTTCGGCGTTGTAAAAACTTGATTTGGTGCACTTGTTCAGTTCGCGTATCCGCAGCCCGTTAACCAATGGAGTGGGACATGCGGTTGGGATCTCTGAAACTGAAGCTATTCATGGCGGGCGCAATTCTGGCGACTCCGGGCGCGCTCGCGCAAACCGAAGATGGCGCCGAAGCCCGCGTTGAGACGATTGTCGTTACGTCCACACCGATCCTCGATAGCCAGACAGCCGCGATCGCGGAGAAGCGCAATGCCGACAATCTGATCGACGTTGCGGCCGCAGATACGGTCGGCCGGTTTCCCGACCAGAACGCCGCCGCAGCGCTGGCCCGTCTTCCTTCCGTCGCCGTTCAACGCGATCAGGGACAGGAGCGCTACATCCAGATCCGCGGCGCTCCGAACCGCTGGGTATCGGTCAGCGTGGATGGCGTGCCTGTTATCGGGGTTGATGAAGGCGGCACATCGCGTGCGTTCCGCTTCGATGCCATTCCGGCTGTCCTCTTGAGCTCAGCGGCAATCAGCAAATCGCTGACGGCAGATCTGTCGGCCGAAGCCGTTGTCTCGAACGTCGATTTGCGGACCTACTCCGCCTTGGACAATCCAGGCCTCAATATTCAAGCTGACGCTGGCTACGGCCGGATGGACCTTGGAAGCGGCGGCCAGGAGCAGCTGTCGCTGCGCGCGTCCTGGGCCAACGACAAGATTGGCTTCGTGATCGGCGGCTCGCACTACATGCGCGACCAGACGACCGACAACCGGGAAGTTGGCCTCTACGACGCCCTTGGCCCGACCGAGTTCGACGTTCGCAACTACCAGCTCGAACGCGCGAATGACAGCTACTTTGCAGGCGTAGATTATCAGGCGACGGATGAACTGAAGTTGTTCGCAAAGGCAATCTACACGGAGTTCACCGACAACGAAGAGCGTGACCAGTACGAGTTCCGGCTTTCGAATACGACCTTTGGAACCCGCAACTTCCAGACCGGCGATCTTGCCCGCGTGCCTGTACGCGGCACCTTCAACTCCGGCGACTACGTGACTGCCTACGACATCTATAGCCTTGGCGCTGACTTCAGCGGAGATGTCTGGGAAGCGTCAGCGCGCCTCAATTATACCGGCTCGGAGAACACAACTTTCCTGCCGCTGGTGCAGGTCAGCACATCGTCTTCCCAGGCTCCGGCGCTGGTTTACGATAACTCCGACCCGAACTTCCCGCTGATTTCGCTGTTTACTTCGGTGCCGGGCTCGACACCGGGATCGTTTGTGCGGGGTGCGCCGCTGGCAGGTCTCAATCAGGCCGCCTTCTCGACCAACATCTACATCCCCGCGCTTCAGGACAGCTTCTCCGACAGCTACACGGCGAAGTTCGATGCGACGCGCAAGTTTGAGGGCTTCGAACTTTCGGGCGGCCTCTCCTATACCGAGCGGGAACTCGAAGGCTTTACCTTCGCTACCTCAAACGTGGTGGTTCTCAACTCGGCGCTGCCAGCCATCGGGCAAACCTTCGCCATCGGCAATTATGTCTCGACCGCGCCCTGGTCGACCGATTTCCCGCTCGGCGTCCGATTCAACCAGATCGACAACGTCGCACTGCGCCGTGACGTGCTAGGCTTTGTCGAGCTTCTGACGAACGCAGGCCGCTACAATCCGGCGAACGACGTGCCTGCCGAAAACCGCTATGCTTTGACCGAAGAGACGCTGGCCGCCTACCTGCAGGGCAAGGTCGAATTCGACCGGGCACAGATCGTTGCCGGGCTTCGCGTCGAGCAGTTCTCGCTGGACAATGCCGGGACCGCGCGTCTGGCTGGCGGCACTTTGCAGCCTCTCGCCGTTTCGGATGAGTACACCGAACTATTCCCAAGCGTGAACTTCAAGTACGATGTTTCCGACAAGATCATCCTTCGCCTTGCCGGTCAGCGCAGCCTGTCGCGTCCTTCGTTCGGCGAGATCCGAGTCAGCGCGTCCATCAATGATACGGCCACACCGGGAACAATTTCGGGTGGCAACCCGGGTCTGGAGCCGGAAGATATCTGGGGTCTGGATGCCAGCCTTGAATTCTACCCCAATGAATCCAGCATTCTTGCCGTGTCGGCTTTCCATCGCTGGGTCGACGGAGTTCTGTTCTCGAACACGCAGCCCGTCGGCAGCGACAGCTTCAACAACGGCGGAGTTGACCGCTCGGGCTACCTCCTGACATCGACCTTCAATGGCGGCGAGGGGACACTTTCGGGTCTGGAACTCAACTATCAGCAACAGTTTGCCTTCCTGCCTGGCCACCTCGACGGCCTGGGTTTCCAGGGCAACCTCACCCTTCTCGATGGATCGTTCGAAGCGGGCGCCCGCGACGATGCCAGCTTCCCCGGTACGTCGGAAACCATCGTCAACGCCTCTCTTTTCTACGAAAAGTTCGGCTTCTCGGGCCGCGTCAGCTATCAGTGGCGCGATGACTGGCTGGACACGCTCGGCGGTTTTGGCGTGGGCAGCTCCGGTGACGAATTCCGCAACGGCTACGAGAACCTCGATGTCGCCCTCCGTTATGCCCTGAACGACCAGTTCACTCTGTATGCGGACTTTGCAAACCTCACGAACGAGACTTACATCGCCTTCCAGGGCGATGAGAGCCGGCCGACCGAGGTCGAGCAGATCGGGACGCGCACTCTGTTTGGCGTGCGCTACACATACTAAGCACCAGCCCCCCTCTTCGTGCCCTGCGTGGGCCTGAGAGGGGGCTCCGTCACGCTTCTCGGGATGTTGCCATGCGTCGTTTCTTCTTGTCGGTTTCGTTACTTGCCATGATTTCTGCGTGCGGTCAGAACGCCTCTCAGAAGGACGAGGCAGCGTTGCCTCCGGTCCCCACTGAGATTATCAGCCTCGTCGTCGCCGAACCTTCCCGTGGACAGTATGAAATCAGCTGGACAATGGACGGCGCCGGACCTGTGGCCATCGAAGCCTACACTGATCCGTCGGCTCCGGAAGGTTCTGCTGTTGTGATCGACGCCGAATTCGAAGGCAGCGCTGTCAATTGGTCAGCGCCTGACGACACGCAGCGTTATTACTTCCGCATCACACCCTTGGGCGGCGCTGCTGAGATCGCAGCAGCACGCGTCCTGCCGCTTGAGGGCGGCCGCAATTTCCGCGATCTCGGTGGATACGAAACACAAACCGGGCAATCCATCGCCTGGGGTAAGCTTTATCGTTCCGGCGTGATGGCCGAGCTTACGTCTGCCGACTACGAATACCTCGACCGCTTGGGGATCAAGGTGATCTGCGATCTGCGCTCAGCGGCCGAGCGAACGCACGAGCCAACCAACTGGGCCGCTGCGCCCGTCGAGATGCTGACCTTCCCCGACCCGATATCTGACAACGCCTCCTTGCTCGGCGCCATTTTCCAGAAGCCCGATCTTTCGGCGGACGACGTGAAAGCCGCGATGGCGGGCTTCTATCGCGAAACGCTGTTTCAGCAGGATGTAGCCTATTCGGCCATGTTTGCCGCGCTCGCAACCGACCAGACGCCGCTCACATTTCATTGCTCGGCCGGCAAGGACCGTACAGGCGTCGGCGCCGCGATGGTGCTTGCTGCGCTTGGCGTTCCAGAGGCATCCATTGTCGAAGACTATGTGCTTTCGGACAAGATCGTGGATTATCGCAAGGAAATGAACCTCGACGCGGAAGCTGCCCCGTCAGGCGAAGATCCTTATGCCTTCCTGCGCACCCTGCCACCGGAAGTGGTCGACCCGCTTCTCAAATCGGACGCCGCCTACATTCAAGCTGCGCTGGACGAAGCGAAGACACGCCACGGCACTGTGATCGGCTTCATCAAGGCTGAATATGACGTCAGCGATGAGGAAATCGAAGCCATCCGCCGCAACCTACTCCAACCCTGATCCGCGCCACGTATTTCGTCAGCGATACAAATTCGAGCCTCCAACACGGGTTCCGACTTGGGAAATGCCCTTTTCGGGTGCTGAAACCCTCAACGACTCCATCATTTGATGCTGGGATTGGACGTTCAGGAGAAGGGCCTGATTGGCTTGCCTGAGGAAAGTCAGGCCAGAACGAATGGCGCGATAGGGTAGGGTTGTCGCTGGAAACGGTCATAGGCCGCCCCTCGCCGAATGTCGGATTTGGGGCCAATTCTCGCGCCAAGTGCAGGACCAATCCCGGCTCCGGTCCGTTCCGTGGCCGGGTTGACGTGTTCTTCCACGCCGCCCCCGCCTCTACGGAGTTC
>JAIXVM010000063.1 GCA_027482995.1 Hyphomonadaceae bacterium
GCATGATCTTCTTCGTCTCGCGTCTCGTCTTTGCGCCGCTCTACTGGTTTGGCGTTCCGGTCGTGCGCACGCTGGCCTTCGGCACCGGCCTGGCCGGATGCGGCATGATCTTCCTTCAAGTCCTCCCGTTCTACGGAGTGCAGTAAATGTCCGTCGATATCCTTATGCCGGCCCTGTCGCCCACGATGGAGGAAGGCACGCTCTCAAAGTGGCTGAAGAAGGAAGGCGACACCGTCAAATCCGGCTACATCATCGCCGAGATCGAAACCGACAAGGCGACCATGGAAGTCGAAGCGGTCGATGAGGGCATTCTCTCGCGCATCGTCGTGCCGGAGGGCACCGAAGGCGTGAAGGTCAACGCCATCATTGCTGTCCTCTCCTCGGACGGCGAAGACGTTTCCAGATCGGCGCCAAGGTCAGCGCCTGCGCCCGTGAAGGCAGAGCAGTTTGCGCCAGAGGCAGGAAAGCCCGAGATCGCCGCGCCCGAACAACCGCGCGCAAGAGTTGTGGCCGATGCTTCACTCCCGGCCGGTACCACGTTCACCGAAACCACGGTCCGCGACGCCCTTCGCGACGCGATGGCGGAAGAGATGCGGCGCGACGGGCGCGTGTTCGTCATGGGCGAGGAAGTCGCGCAATACCAGGGCGCCTACAAGGTGACCCGTGAACTCCTGCAGGAGTTCGGCGAGCGCCGCGTGATCGATACGCCGATCACGGAGCATGGCTTTGCGGGGCTCGGCGTCGGCGCGGCCTTTGCAGGCCTTCGCCCGATCGTCGAGTTCATGACCTTCAACTTCGCCATGCAGGCCATCGACCATATCATCAACTCGGCCGCCAAAACGCTCTATATGAGCGGCGGCCAGATGGGTTGCCCCATCGTGTTCCGCGGCCCGAACGGCGCGGCCAGCCGTGTGGGCGCGCAGCACAGCCAGGACTATTCTGCCTGGTACGCGCAGATCCCCGGTCTCAAGGTCATCGCGCCGTATGACGCCGCCGATGCCAAGGGCCTCCTGAAGGCCGCCATCCGCGATCCGAACCCGGTCGTCTTCCTCGAGCATGAGCTGCTCTACGGCCAATCCTTCCCGGTGCCGGACGGCGATTTCGTGCTGCCCATCGGCAAGGCTGCGGTGAAGCGCGAAGGCACGGATGTGACGCTGGTCGCGCATTCGCGCATGGTCGGCTTCGCGTTGCAGGCCGCCGAACGGCTTGCGGCAGAGGGTATTAGCGCCGAGGTCATCGACCTGCGCACGCTGCGCCCGCTCGATACCGATACCGTCGTCGAAAGCGTCAAGAAGACGAGCCGGCTCGTCTGCTGCGAAGAAGGCTGGCGCTTCTTTGGGGTCGGCGCGGAGATTGCCGCGACGGTCGTGGCGGAAGCGTTCGATTATCTGGATGCCCCGCCCATCCGCGTGCACCAGAAAGACGTGCCGCTCCCTTACGCCGCCAACCTTGAGGCGCTCAGCCTTCCGAATGCGGACGATATCGTCGCGGCGGCGAAGAAGGTGTGTGAGGGGATGGTCTGATGTCGATCAACATCACGATGCCGGCTCTTAGCCCCACGATGGAAGAGGGAACGCTGGCCAAATGGCTGGTGAAGGAAGGCGATACCGTCAAGTCCGGCATGATCATCGCCGAGATCGAGACCGACAAGGCGACGATGGAAGTCGAAGCCGTGGACGAAGGCAAGGTCGGCAAGTTGGTCGTGCCGGCGGGCACCGAAGGCGTGAAGGTCAATGCCGTCATCGCCGTGCTGCTGGAAGAGGGCGAAAGCGCGGGCGATGTGAAAGCGCCTTCGGCGGCTCCGGCGAAGGCAGAAGCCGCACCCGCGCCAAAACCCGCTTCGACATCCTCCGCGCCCGCAGCGCCTACGCCCATCGCAGCAGCGAAGCCTGGCCCTCAAGCTGCCGTCGCAGTGATGGACCGCCCGAGCGGCGCCCGCATCATGGCCTCGCCGCTCGCCAAGCGCATCGCGGCGAACAAGGGCATCGACCTCAAAGCCCTCAAGGGCTCCGGCCCGCATGGGCGGATCATCCGCCGCGATGTCGAGAATGCGAAGCCCGGCGCCGCGCAGCCCACGCATGGCGGCGCGCCGATGACGGCGGACGGCCTCATCCTGCCGCAGATCCTCGATGACCGTGTTTACGCGCCGGACACGTACGATCTCAAGCCGCTGGACGGCATGCGCAAGACGGTCGCGAAGCGCCTGACGCAGAGCTTCATGCAGGTGCCGCACTTCCCGCTGAACATCGACATCCAGCTCAACAACTTGCTCGAAAGCCGCGCCGCCATCAACGCCGCCGCCCCGAAGGATGTGAAGATTTCGGTCAACGACCTGCTGATCAAGGCGGCGGCTCTGGCGCTGATCGATGAGCCGGACTGCAATGCATCGTACACGGACAAGGGCATCGCCTTTCACAAGCACGCGAACATCTCGGTCGCCGTGGCGGTCGAGGGCGGGCTCATCACGCCGGTTATCTTCAAGGCGGAAGGCAAGGGGCTCGCAGAGATCTCCGAAGAGATGAAGGACCTCGCCCTGCGCGCCCGCGAGCGGAAGCTGAAGCCGCAGGAATACATGGGCGGCACTTTCTCGATCTCGAACCTCGGCATGTTCGGCATCAAGTCCTTCGCCTCGATCATCAACCCGCCGGAAGGCATGATCCTCTCGGTCGGCGCCGGAGAGAAGCGCGCGGTCGTCGATGAGACCGGCGCCATCGTGGCCCGCACTGTGATGAGCGTCACGCTCACCTGCGACCACCGCGTCATCGGCGGCGCCGAGGGCGCGAAGTGGCTGGCGGCCTTCAAGCGCTATGTCGAAACACCGGAAGCGATGTTGCTTTAGGCCGGAAGGAACACCATGAGCACGCAATACGACCTCATCGTCATCGGCTCCGGTCCCGGCGGCTATGTTGCCGCGATCCGCGCGAGCCAGCTCGGGATGAAGACGGCCATCGTCGAGCGCGAGAGCCTCGGCGGCATCTGCCTCAACTGGGGCTGTATCCCGACCAAGGCGCTGCTGCGCTCGGCCGAAGTGCTTCATCTTGCCAAACATGCCAAATCCTTCGGTCTGAAGATCGAGAACCCGACTTTTGACCTGGACGCCGTTGTCAAACGCTCGCGCGGCGTGGCCTCGCAGCTGTCGAACGGCGTGAAGTTCCTGATGAAGAAGAACAAGATCGACGTCATCGAAGGCACCGCGCGCCTTGAGAAGGGGGCGCCCGCGCCCAAGGTCATCGTGAAGGGCAAGGACGGCAAGGATACGCCGTACACGGCCAAACACGTGATGCTCGCCACCGGCGCCCGCGCGCGCGACATTCCGCAAGCCGGCCTTGTCGCCGATGGCAAGCTGATCTGGACGTACCGCGAGGCGATGACGCCGGACGTGATGCCGAAACGTCTCTTGGTCGTTGGCTCCGGCGCCATCGGCATTGAGTTTGCGAGCTTCTACAATGAACTCGGCGCGGAAGTGACCGTCGTCGAAGTGATGGACCGCATCCTGCCGGTGGAGGACGCGGAAATCTCCGCGTTCGCCGAGAAGGATTTCAAAAAGCAGGGCTTCAATATCCTGACCGGCGCAAAGGTCGAGAACGTCAAGGCCGGCAAGAACGTCGTCACTGCCGACATCACGACGAAGGACGGCAAGAAGGAAATGAAGGAATTCGACCGCGCCATCCTTGCCGTCGGCATCGTCGGCAATGTCGAGAATCTGGGCCTCGAAGCGCTCGGCGTGAAGATAGACAAGACGCACGTCATCGTGGACGGCTTCGGCCGCACGGGCGTGCCCGGCCTCTACGCTATCGGTGATCTCACCGGTCCGCCCTGGCTGGCGCACAAGGCGAGCCATGAAGGCGTCACCTGCGTTGAAGGCATTGCGGGTAAGAATCACGCCGAGCCGTTCGATGCCTCGAACATTCCCGGCTGTACCTATTCCCACCCACAGGTCGCCAGTGTCGGCCTGACAGAAGCGGCGGCCAAGGCCAAGGGCTTCGACATCAAGGTCGGCCGCTTTCCGTTCATCGGCAATGGCAAGGCCATCGCGCTCGGCGCCGAGAATGGCCTCGTGAAAACCATCTTCGACAAGAAGACCGGCGAATTGCTCGGCGCGCACATGATCGGCGCGGAAGTCACCGAGCTGATCCAGGGCTATGTCATCGCGCGCCAGGGCGAACTGACGGAAGCGGCTGCGAAGGCCAAGGGGCATGAGGTGCGCGTCGGCCGCTTCCCCTTCATCGGCAATGGCAAGGCCATCGCCATGGGCGAGCCCGAGGGCTTCGTGAAGACCGTCTTCGATGCCACGACGGGCGAGCTGCTGGGCGCCCATATGGTCGGGCCGGAAGTCACGGAGATGATCCAAGGCTACGGAATCGCCCGCACGCTGGAGACGACCGAGGCGGACCTCATGCACACCGTCTTCCCGCACCCCACGGTGAGCGAAGCGATGCATGAGAGCGTGCTCGACGCCTATGGCCGGGTGATCCATATCTGACGGAGCGGGGGCCGCCGTCTATGCGTGCAGGCCCGGCGCCTCCTGCCC
>JAIXVM010000062.1 GCA_027482995.1 Hyphomonadaceae bacterium
ACCGTGCCTTCCATGATCTTCAGCAGCGCCTGCTGGACGCCCTCGCCCGACACGTCGCGCGTGATCGAGGGGTTGTCCGACTTGCGCGAAATCTTGTCGATCTCGTCGATATAGACGATGCCGCGCTGCGCCCGCTCGACGTTATAGTCCGCGGCCTGCAGCAGCTTGAGCACGATGTTTTCGACGTCCTCGCCCACATAACCGGCTTCGGTCAAGGTCGTGGCGTCCGCCATCGTGAAGGGCACATCCAGAATGCGCGCCAGCGTCTGGGCCAGCAACGTCTTGCCGCAGCCGGTCGGGCCGACGAGCAGGATGTTGGACTTCGACAACTCCACGCCGTCGGCTTTGCCGGACAGCGACAGGCGCTTGTAATGGTTGTGAACGGCAACCGAGAGGTTCCGTTTCGCGTGGCGCTGGCCGATGACATAATCGTCGAGCACATCGCAGATTTCCTGCGGCGTCGGAACGCCTTCGCGGGACTTGATCGCGGAGGTTTTGTTTTCCTCGCGGATGATGTCCATGCAGAGTTCGACGCACTCGTCGCAGATGAACACCGTAGGGCCGGCGATGAGCTTCTTCACCTCATGCTGGCTCTTTCCGCAGAAAGAGCAGTAGAGTGTGGTCTTGGAGTCGCCGGAGCCGTTTTGCTTCGTCATAACTTCCTCAATGCCGCGAAACGTTTAACGCAGGCCTAAAGCCCGGCCTGACGCGCGCGGTCCAGTTAAGTCTATAGGTGTTCACAAAGCCTGCAAGGGGCAGGCCGCATGTATGAATCTGGGCCAACCGGGCGTTTACTTTTCGTCGTCCGCCGCCCGGCGCTCATAAACCTTGTCCACAATGCCGAACTGCATGGCCTGCTCGGCGGTCTGGAACGTGTCACGGTCAAGCGTGCGCTCGATGACTTCATACGGCTGGCCGGTATGGCGCACGTAGATATTGTTAAGGCGGCGCTTCATTTCGATAATCTCTTCGGCATGCCGTTCGATATCGGTCGCGACGCCCGAGTATCCGCCCGAAGGCTGGTGGAGCATGACGCGGGCGTTCGGGAGTGCGATCCGCATCCCCTTTTCCCCTGCGGCAAGCAGCAGCGAGCCCATCGACGCGGCCTGGCCAATGCAGACGGTCGAGATCGGGCAACGCACGTACTGCATCGTGTCGTAGATCGCGAGACCGGAGGAGACGTATCCGCCTGGGCTGTTGATATACATGGCGATTTCGCGCTTCGGGTTCTCGGATTCGAGGAACAGCAGCTGTGATGTCGTCAGCGCCGCGATGCTGTCATCGATGCCGCCCGTTACGAAGATGATGCGCTCTTTGAGCAGGCGCGAGAAGATATCGAAGGCCCGCTCACCCCGGCTCGTCTGTTCGACGACCATCGGGACAAGGTTGAGAGCCGTCTCATGGATACTGGACATCAAGGGAGCCTTTGAAAAAATTGGCTGAATCGCTGGGGAGCAGGATTGGCAGATGCCTCTATATTTGTCCACGCGGCCCACGCCACAAGGGGCAGGCAGCTGTGGAAAGGCTCAGCGGAACGGCCATTCCCCTTCCCCGCTGGGCAGCTCGGCATCGGGCGCCTTCATGAAGGCCAGATAATCGGCGTGCACCTTCTCGGCCTGCAGGTCGCGCTCGAGCATGTGATAGCCGTTCTTGTAATAGACGGTCCGGACGTTCGGCGGCAGAAGCTTGGCCGTCCGCTCGACACCGTTCTGCGGAATCACGATGTCCCGGGCGCCATATGAGGCCAAAATCGGCAGTCCTTTCGGCAGGCGCGCCGCAGCCCAATGCGCGTTCTCCATCAGCGTCACGAGGCCATAGACCTGATCAATACGGTTTTCGTACGTCATGTGAGGGTCCGACCAGGTCCGGCGCAGCATGGCGTTGTTATCCGACGGCTCGATCTTGATCAGGCCCGCCGGGGGAACGACGATCCAGCCCGGGTTGGCATAGGCCGAGGCCAGCAAGCTGACCCGGTAAAGCGGGTTGATCGCACCCCAGCCGCGCAGGCCCGGGCCGGACAGAATCAACCGGTCGGCTTTCGGCGGATCGTCCGAGCCGAACGCGGTCATGGCGACCGACGCGCCCATCGAAATGCCAACGACCGTGATCACGGCGTCCGGATGCCGCTTGCGGGCCACATCGACCGCCGTTCGCAGGTCGGCCCGCATCAGCTCCTCTTCCGGCCAGAGCCCCTTGTTGGGCGACCGGCCGAAGCCGCGCTGGTCATACGCATAGGTCGTCACACCCCGCGCCGCCCAATAGGGCGCGGCCATGTGGAAGGCGCCGGCATAGTCACTCATTCCATGCACCCCGACAACGACGTAGTCAGGGTCCTCGTCTCCGGCCGCTGGCCAGACGGTCAGCCCCAGGCGCGAGCCATCGGACGTCACGAACACGTCCTCGTCCGGCAGGAACGCCGGCTCGACCGGGCTCGCGGGCTGCAAGGCACCCACCGTGACCGGGTGCGCGCATGCGGGCAGTGCGGCCACGCCGAGGCCCGCAAAGAGCGCCGCCAGCCCGATCCGGACCCGCTTCGTCCAATCCTGAAATCTCATCGTCGTCATCCCGGGTACCTCTTGGGAATGCGGTTTCCCGTCCAGCGTTATAGATTTTGCCGCTGAACGCGACCTGACAAGTCCGCAAACGCACGCCGCGC
>JAIXVM010000276.1 GCA_027482995.1 Hyphomonadaceae bacterium
AGATCCTGCCGCAACAAGAAGCGGGCGCCTGCCAGTCGATCGACCTGTTCGGGGGCAGCTATTATGTCGAACGCCTGACACATGACCTTGCCGCAAAGGCGCTGAAGCACATTGCCGAAGTCGAGGCGATGGGCGGCATGGCGAAAGCCATCGAGGAAGGCCTGCCGAAGCTGCGCATCGAGGAAGCCGCCGCCAATACGCAGGCCCGCATCGATAGCGGCACGCAAACGGTGGTCGGCGTCAACAAGTTCCTCCTCGACGAGGACGAAGACGTCCCTGTGCTGAAGGTCGACAATGCCGCCGTGCGCCGGATGCAGCTCGAAAAACTCGCGCGGCTGAAGGCCGAGCGCAACGGCGCCGAAGTGGAAGCGAAGTTGAACGCGATTGCGGACGCGGCGGCCAGCGGCAAGGGCAACCTGCTGGAACTCGCCGTGGATGCAGCCCGCGCGAAAGCGACGGTCGGCGAGATTTCGGAAGCCGTGGAACGCAGCCAGGGCCGCCACAGCGCGGTGATCCGCTCGATCAAGGGCGTCTATGGCGGCGGCGTGAAGGGCAATGACAAGGCGGAGCATGCACAGGCCCTCGCGGCGAAATTCGAGAAGGCGCATGGCCGCCGTCCGAAGATCTACATCGCCAAGATGGGCCAGGACGGACACGACCGCGGCCAGAAAGTGGTCGCCTCGGCGCTGATGGACCTTGGCTGGGAGGTCGAAATCGGCCCGCTGTTCCAGACGCCGGAAGAAGCGGCGCGGGATGCACGCAAGGCGGGCGTGGATATCGTCGCCGCCTCTTCGCTCGCGGCCGGCCACCTGACGCTTGTGCCGGAACTGAAACGCGCGCTCGGCAACGAGGGCGCGGCCACGGCGCAGATCATCGTGGGCGGCGTGATCCCGCCGCAGGATTTCGACGCCTTGCGCACGGCCGGCGCCGCCGCCATCTTCCCTCCGGGCACCGTGATTGCCGACAGCGCGATTCGCATGCTCGAATTGCTGGACGGCAAGACGGATCCGGCCCTGACGGCAGCGGAATAGGAACAGGCGCATGATCATCACCACCACCTCCTCCATCGATGGCCGCAAGATCGTGGCGTACAAGGGCATTGCCTGCGGCGAGGTCGTGTTCGGCGCCCACCTCGGCAAGGACATTTTGGCAAGCTTCACCAACCTCGTTGGCGGGCGATCGGAGTCTTACGAAAGCTCGCTGCGCGAGACGCGCGACGGGGCCATCAGCGAGATGATCGAGGAAGCCAGGAAGCTCGGCGCGAATGCCGTGGTCGGCGTGAAGTTCGATTACGGAGTCGTGGGCCAGCAGGGCTCCATGATGATGGTGGCCGTCTCCGGCACGGCGGTCGTGCTCGAGTGAGCGCGTTTGCGCTGACGGCGCCAGGCACCGAGGAATTCCTCACTTGCGCCGAGGCTTGCTTTGCCGCGCTACCGGCGGTGATGCGGCGAGCAGCCGGGGACGTGCGCATTGTTGTGATGGACTATGCCGAGGATGAGATCCTCGACGACATGGAGATCGACGACGCGCTCGAATTGACTGGGCTCTATGTCGGCACGCCGTTGACGCTGGAGAGCGTCACGCAGCCGGCAATGGAGCGTCCCCTGATCTATCTGTACCGGATGCCGATCCTGTTCGAATGGGCCGCGCGAGGCGACGCGACGATCGAGGAACTCGTCACGCACGTTTTCATCCACGAGCTTGGCCATCACTTCGGCTGGTCGGATGAGGAGATCGACGCGAAACTGGCGGAAGACGACGAAGACTGATCGCCTGTTTGCAGACCTGCCAAAATATGACACCCCTAGTCCCTCAGTAACCGGAGGGGACAGGTGATGACAGAACTCGATGGCCTGGGCCTGGCGCAGCTTGTCCGCGACAAGAAAATCTCGCCGTCCGAATTGCTTGAGGCCGCGCTCAGCCGCGCTGAAAAAGCTCAGGCGCGGGTGAATTGCTTCGCCGCGCTGTATCCCGACCTTGCGCGCGAGCAGATCGCGAAGGGCGGGCTCGGCGGGCGGTATGCCGGTGTGCCGTTCGTAACGAAGGACCTCGCCGTCGGCATCAAGGGCGCACCGCTGACGGGCGGTAGCCGTGCCTACAAGGATACGGTTTCTGCGGACGATACGACGCTGACAAGGCGTTACCGGGAGGCCGGTCTCGTCTTCTTCGGCTCCACGACGACGCCGGAATTCGGACTGACGCTGACGACGGAATCCACACTCTACGGCCAGACACGCAATCCCTGGGACCTTACGCGCATCGCGGGCGGATCGTCCGGCGGCGCTGCGGCGGCGGTGGCGGCGGGCGTCTTGCCAGTGGCGCAGGCAAGTGATGGCGGCGGCTCGATCCGCATTCCTGCGGCCTGCTGCGGGGTGTTCGGACTGAAGCCGTCACGCGGGCGCGTGCCGATGGGGCCGTCGCGGACCGAAGGCTGGAATGGTCTGTCCACGGTGCATGTGGTCAGCCGCACGGTGCGCGACAGCGCGGCGCTGCTTGACCTGACACATGGGCCGGAGACGGGCAGCCGGTACATCGCGACGCCGCCCGCGCGGCCCTATCTTTCCGAACTCGACAAGGACCCGCGTCCGCTGCGGATCGCCCTGTGGCGTACAGCGCCGAATGGTTCAAAACCGGACGCAGACGCCGCCGCAGGGTTGGAAGCGACCGCGAAACTTCTCGAAAGCCTTGGGCATATTGTGGTCGAGGCGGGCCCGATCCTGAACGGCGAAGTGCTTGGTAAGGCTGCGCTGTTCACGATCTCTGCGAACATCGCAGCGCAGATCGATGAGCATGGCGAAGCACGCGGGCGGCCTGTCGGCGATGATGAGATCGAGCCGATCACTGCCGGCATGGTGCATTTGGGGCGCACTGTTCCGATGGCGGAGCTTGCCAAGGCGAACAATGCGTTCATCACGGCGGCCATTCAGTACGAACACTTCCTTGATGCCGGCGGATTTGATTTGACGCTGTCGCCTACCCTGCACCGGGCGCCGGACTTGCTGGGCACCATGGCGCTGACAGCCGACCGTCAGAAAATGGGCGAAGCGGTTGCCGGCTTTGCGCCGCACTGCGCCGTGTTCAACCAGATGGGCGCGCCGGCCATGTCCGTACCGCTGCACTGGACAGCGCCCACGGCCACGGCGCCCGGCGGCCTGCCCATCGGCATGATGTTCGGTGCGCGCTACGGCGCAGAAGGCTTGCTGCTGAGCCTTGCGGGCCAGCTGGAACGCGCCGCGCCGTGGGCTCACCGGCGGCCACCGGAGTGGGTTGGATGAGCGCGGAGGCACGAACCTGGCGCGCGGGCGGTTGCCATTGCGGCGCCGTGCGGTTCGAGGCGGAGTTGCCGCAGGCCTTCGAGGTGGAGGACTGCAACTGCTCCATGTGCGCGATGAGCGGCAACATCCATGTGATCGTGCCGGCAAGCCGGTTCCGGCTTCTTCAAGGCGAGGCGCATCTGGGAGAGTACACGTTCAACACGCACAAGGCGCGGCACCGCTTCTGCACCATTTGCGGCATCAAGAGCTTCTACATACCCCGCTCAAATCCGGACGGCTTCGCCGTGACCTGGCGATGCCTCGATGACTGGGACAAGCTGGACGTGACCGTCGTACCGTTCGACGGGCAGAACTGGGAGGCGAATGCGGGCCGCCTTGCCCACAAGTCAATCGACTAGGGCCGATCGTCCTGTTCGCGGCGGCGCTCGTCCCTCCGCTCACGGAACTTTTCGAAACGCTCGTGGCGCTTGCTGCGCTTCTCGAGGTTCGTGGCCATCATGTTCGCCACGAGGCCGCGTTGTTCCGCAGTCAGTTCATCCATGCCGTCGAGCATGCGATTGGAAACGGTTTCGCGCGCCAGCCGGTCGGCAGCCCGCAACTCATCCAGCGCGGCGCGCGCCGCGGCTTCGTCATAGGGCTCGGCGGTCAGGATTTTGACGAAATTGCGTTCGGCCTGCCGGGCCGCTTCGACCTGCGGCCGGCCCTCGGCCAGGCTGTCGCGCAGCAACTGGCGCACGGCGCCGCGTTCGTCCTGGCTGAGTTCCGCGCCCGGCCCGCCCATCATGCCACCCGGACCCGGCGGTGGCCGCGGCGGCGACTTGAGAAAAATCCCCGCCAGCAGGCCGATCAGGACCAGATTGCCGAGCACCGACACAGTGAGCAAAAACGGGAAACGGCGTTTCGGCGCGTCGGTCATTCAACAATTCCTTCAGACAGAGCAGCCGGATCGTATCCGATGGCTTCCTCAAGCAGGGCCTGCACATCATCGGTATCGCTGTCGGCGCTGGCGGTCGGTGCCACCATCAATCCCATGAACAGACCGGCGGCGAGGGCGGCGGCGCCGCTGGCCGGTGCCCAGGGCGCAAACTTGGGCAAGCGGAAGCCGCCGCCGGCGCGCTTCGGCTTCGGAGCCGACGCAACAAGCGCTTCTGTCAAAGCCGCCGACGGCAATACGTCCGGCATGCGCGCCAGCGCTTCATCGAGCGCGCGTGCCTCTGCCATTGCGGCGGCGAACCGCGCGGGGTTTGCGGCGAGCAGCGCCCGGGCGGCCGCGCGCTCAGCTTCCGGGAAGGCCGATGGATCGGCGCCCCAGGATTCGATGAGTTCAATCAAGCGGTCTTCGGTCATGCGCTTTGGCTCCCTTCAAGGAGGTGTGCGCGCAAGGTTCGCCGCGCGCGGGCGAGAAGGCTTTCGAGGGCTTCGACACTGACGTCCATGATCTCGGCGGCCTCAGCCTGTGAATGTCCCTGCAGGGCGCAGAGCGTCAAGGCGGCGCTCTGGCGCTCCGGCAGAGCGCCGATGGCGGCCTCGATGGCGCGCACGCGCTGCGACTGGTCCAGCGCCTCATGCGGCGCAAGGCGCGTATCGGCGAGGTCCGGCAACTCGCCGGGCAGCGATTCGCGGCGCTTGCGCAGCCGGTCGTAACAAAGATTGAGCGCGACCCGGTGCAGCCAGGTCGAGAATTTCGCACGCGGCTCCCAGTCGGGCAGCGCCTTCCAGGCGCGGATGAAGGTTTCCTGCGTCACGTCCTCGGCCTCGCCCCGGTCCGACAGCATGCGAGTGGCAAGACTGAGCACGCCGGGGCTGTAGCGGTTGACGAGCGCGCGCACCGCAGCCGGATCGCCGGCTGCGGCTCGCGTGATCTGGTCAAGGTCCGACGAAAAGGCCACGCCGCAAGGTCTACCCGATTCCGGGCCGGAAACCCGAACAACAATTGCCAAGGGGAAGCAATTGCCATCGCATGGCTCCGGCCCGGCCCAGGGGTCCTTACTCGGCGGCCGGCTTGTCCCGCCATTTGCCGCGGTGCTCCTTCATCTTGGCTTTCGCGGCTTCCTGTTCCGCCGCCGTGATGTTGCCGTCGCCGTCGGCATCTGCCTTCGCGAAGTGCGAGAGATGCTCCGCCGTGAACTCGATCTGGCTCCACTTGCCGTCACCGTTCGTATCGGCAGCTGCGAAACGCTCGGCGGCTTTTTCGTCCATCTTGGCCTTGCGGCCTTCCATCTTGGCCGGATCGCGCTCGCCTTTCGGCTTGCGGGGCTCCGCACCGTCGGCCTTTTCGGCCCATTTCGCTTTCATTTCAGCGCGGCGGGCTTCGTGGGCGGATTTCAGCTCTTCCTGGGTGAGGAAGCTGTCCTTGTTGGCGTCGATCTCGGCGAAGTGGGCCAATGCGGCCGCTTCGGCTTCGCTGCGAGCAATTGTGCCGTCCGCGTTGGTGTCGAGTTTTTCGAAATGGTCGCCGCCCTTGTGACCATGGGCGCTTGCGATCATCGGGACGGCCAGCGCGAATGTCAGCGCAGAGGCCGCAGCGAGTGTCAGTTTCTTCATGGGTGAACTCCTTGTTGTTCCCAGCGATTGTCAAACGGGGAGCCTTCAGGATTCCGTCGCCGGCAGGTGCAGTTTTTCGCGGGCAAGCTGGTGAACACGGGATTTGACGTCCCGGATGCGGGCCTCGAGGTCCTCGAATGCCTCTTCACCGGCGGCCCGGCACATCCGTGCTTTCAGGCCATCCGGCATTTCCCCCTCGACCGGGCCGCTCCCCAGCGCGAGGCGCTGCGATTGCTGCATGCCGGACAGAAGGTTGAGCGCTGCGCGCAGGAAACACCAGTCTTCGCTATCCGCCCCGTCCGCGTCCGCGAGCCCGGAGAGCGCGCGGGCCGTGTTCGGGCGCACCAGGTCAGGCCGCGCCCGCTGCAGCATTTCCTGCTGGGCCATGAACTCAATGTCGATAAGGCCGCCCTCGGCGGTCTTGAAGTCCCATAAACCATAACCCGGCTTCTCGCGGTAAAGGGTCTGGCGCATCTCGGAGATATCGGTGGGTATCTGTTTGCGCCTCGGGCTGCGGGCCCGGTTGCAAATCGCATCGGCGGCAAGCTGGTGCACCGTCTCACCAAGCGCCTCGTCGCCGGAAACCAACCGAAGGCGCGTCAGCGCCATGTGTTCCCAGGTCCAGGCCTCTTCGTTCTGATAGTGGCTGAAGGCGGCGAAGTTCACGGCGACGGGGCCCGCACGGCCGGACGGGCGCAGCCGCATATCCACTTCATAAAGTTCGCCCTCGGCCGTCGGCGCCGTGAGGCCGGTGATCAGGCGCTGGGTCAGGCGCGTGAACCAGGTCTGGGCATTGTCGCTCGGCGAGTCGTAAATCACGATCAGGTCGAGATCGGAGCCGGCCGTCATTTCCTCGCCGCCCAGCTTGCCCATGCCGAATACGGCCCAGCGCCCGGGCACCTGCCCGTAGCGCCGCGCGGTCTCGGCTTCGGCGACCGCGGCCATGTAGCGGACCGTGTCGTCGGCAAGGCGGGTCCAGACCAGCGCCGCCTCTTCCGGGCGGATCAGTCCATGCAGCAGCCGGTGCCCGGTGAGGAAACTCTGTTCACGGTGATACCGGCGCCAGGCATCGAGCGCGATGTCGAACGTCTCGGCGGCGGACGGGTTCGGAGCAACCGGCACGGCGTTCGAGACGAGGGCTTCCAGCAGATCCGGCCGCCGGGCGAGGATACGCGCCAGGCGCGGCGCGAGGGCCAGCGTTGCGACGAGATCGGACAACAGATCCGGCCGCGCGAGCAGCATCGAGAGCGTCTGCACACCGGAGGACAGCCCCTCGAAGAACCGGGACGTCCACAGGAAAGCCTGGTCGGGTTCCCCCGTTTCGCCCATCGCCTTGAGCATTCCGGGCAGGATCGCCGTCAGCAATTCGCGGCCACGCGCCGTGCGTGTTGCGGGCACGCGGCCCCGGTGCCAGTTGCGGATCGTGTCGATGGCCGAGGACGCATTCGAGAAGCCAAGGCCGGACAGCGTTTGCACCGTACCCGGATCATCATCGACACCGGTGAAGACCAGATTTCCGAGCCCGTGCGTTTCGGCGGCGCGGCCCTCCTGCGCGAAAAGGCCGTCATAGGCCCGCTGGACCTCGCGGCGGGTGTCCAGCAGGTCTCTGTCAAATGCGCGCAGATCGCCGTACCCGCAGAGATAAGCGAGGCTTTCGCGCTCGGCCGGATCGGCCGGCACGGTATGCGTCTGTTCGTCATGACGCATCTGGATCCGGTGTTCGACGTTGCGCAGCGCCCGGTAGGCAGCCGTCAGCGTGTCTGCCGTCGCGCGCGATACAACGCCTGCCGAGGTCAGCGCGGCAAGCGCGCCAAGCGTCGTGTTATCCCGCAAGGCCGGATCGCGGCCACCAAGGATCAGCTGCTGGGTCTGAACGAAGAATTCGATTTCGCGAATGCCGCCGGGGGCCAATTTGACGTCCGGCGAGACGGTGTTGAAATCGTCCGCACCAACCTTGGTGTTGATCATCCGCTTGATCGCCTGGATGTCGCCGACCGCCCAGTAATCAAGATTGCGGCGCCAGACATAAGGGTCGAGACGGCGCAGGAACTTCGCGGCCGCGGCGGCGTCGCCTGCCGCAAACCGGCCCTTGATCCAGACCATCCGTTCCCAGTTCTGGCCGGCGCTTTCGTAGTAGAGTTCGGCCATCTCGGTCGACACCGCGAGCGGCGTGGAGCCCGGATCGGGGCGCAGGCGCAGGTCGGTCCGGAAGACATACCCGCCGGCGGTCACGTCGTGCATGATCCGCACCACGTCGCGCGCCACCTTCTGCGCGCTCTCGCTGGCCTCCAGCTTTCCGCCGTCGAACCGGCCGGGCTCATAGAACACGGCGATATCAATATCACTCGAATAGTTGAGTTCAAACGCGCCCAACTTGCCCAGCGCAATGGCGAACATCCCCTCGCCGCTGAGCCCGCGCGCAAAGAGCGCCGCGCGAAACGCCGCTTGCAGGCAGTCCCCCGCAAACTGCGTCAGGCCGCGCGTCACATCCATCACATCGCGCGCGCCGGAGAGATCGTCGGCCGCCAGCGACAGGTGCGCCTCGAGCTTCGCCGCGCGCAGCCCGGCCATGGTCTCCTCGACATTGGCCTGCAGGGAGAGGCCGGCCACCTGTTTCAGGGCGTGTTCAAAGCTGGTGCCCACACCGCGTTCGACCAGCCGGCGGAGATACGGAGCGTGCGGCGCCGCTGCCTCAAGGGCCGGAACAGAATCGGAAGCGATCGGGCGCAAATCCAGCATGCCGAAGGCTTAGACGAGGCCGCCGCGCCGGACAAATCCAATCCATGCGAGCGGCGTCCCGCCAGAGACCGCGGCGCCGAAGCCTGTTCCAGTTGCCCGGCCGGTTTGCTATCAGAGGCCCATGAAGACCCTGCTCGCCGCCGCTTTCATCGCCCTGCTCGCCGAAGCGCCGCTCGCCGACCCCGAGGCGGAAGCCCGGGCGCAGTCACTGATGCGGGAGATCCGCTGTGTCGCCTGCGAAAATGAACCGGTCTCGCAATCCTCCGCGCCGATTGCCGAGGACATGCGCATCCGGATCCGGGAACTCGTCGACTCAGGCGCGTCGGATACCGAGGTCCGGGACTGGTTTGTCAGCCGGTATGGGGATTTTGTGCTGTTCCGCCCGCCGGCACGGGACCTGTCCGGCTGGCTGCTCTGGGGACTGCCTTTTCTTTTGTTGGCTCTGGGAAGCCTGACGGCCCTGCTGTTGGCCCGGAAAGCCGGCGCCCGGGCGCCCGCGATCGAGCCAGAAGACGTCTGAACCCGGAGGAAGGAGCCTGCAGAGACCGGTTCACATCCCGCGGAAATCACCTAACTGTCTTTTAATGACCACATTGCCTGTGGCATGTTTATGTTCTGTCACGTCGCCGGAAATGGCGGCATTTTCAAATCTCTGGAGAGATTGATGAACAAATTTGGCGTTTCGGCCCAGACGCTTGTTGCGGCAGCTTTCGGCGCAGCGATCATGGGCTCGGCGGTAGCCGTTCCCCGTCTTTTGGCCCCTGAGGCCGGCGCGCAACCGATCGCGATCCAGGCACCCCCAGGCGCGCCGCTCAGCTTTGCGGACCTGATCGAAAAGGTCGAGCCCGCGGTCGTCTCGGTTAACGTCGTCTCCACGCAGGAAGTCAGCGAACTCGGCGACATGGACCAGTTCTTCGAACAGTTCCGCGGCATGCCGGGCCTTGATGAGTTCTTCGAAGAGCGCCGCCAGCAGCAGCAGGAAGAGCAGGAAGACCCGCGCTCGCGCGAGGCCCGCTCGCTCGGCTCCGGCTTCTTCATTTCCAAGGACGGATTGGTCGTCACCAACAACCACGTCGTGGAGCGCGCCACCCAGATCCAGATCGTGATGAGCGACGGACGCGAACTCGATGCCGAACTCGTCGGTGCGGATCCGGCGACCGATCTGGCCGTCGTTCGCGTCAAGGAACCGGGCGCATACCCCTATGTGAAGTTCGGCACCTCGAAGGATATCCGCAAGGGCGACT
>JAIXVM010000333.1 GCA_027482995.1 Hyphomonadaceae bacterium
CATCAAGGGCCTGCAGGACCGCTACCGCACTCCGGAAACGCAAGCCGCCTTCGCCAAGCAATGGGGCCAGACCCCCGAGATGGTCACCAGCTTCGCCGACGGAACGAAGATCTCCTTTGAGCAGGCGATCACCGCCAATGCCACCGGCATGTCGATCGCCCAGCGCGGGATGATCGGTCACGAGTTCAAAGGCCATGTCGATCAGATGGTCGACATGTATGACATCGACCAGATGCGCAGCCTCGGCGGCATCGTCGAGTACGTCGTTGGCGGCCTGCCGAGCCCGGGTGTCTATGTCTTTGCCGAAGCGCAGGACGATATCCAGACGGTCTACCTCAACTATGGCAAACTCGGCCCGGGCCCGATCTACAGCTTCTATACTGGCTGGCACCTGACCGCGCTTGAAGTTCACAACTCTCTGGCCCGCGTCGCGCTCCTGAAAGACGTGCCGATCGAGCCGCTCGGCCCGCCCGTTGTCGAAGTCATCGCGATGGCCAAGCGCCCGCTGAAGGCCGGTGAAACGGTGGACGGCATTGGCGGCTTCATGACCTACGGCGTCTGCGAAACGGCCGCCATCCAGCAGCGGGAGCGTCTGCTGCCGATGGGCCTTGCTGAAGGCTGCCGCCTCAAGCGTGACATCGCCAAGGACGAAGCCATCGGCTGGGATGACGTTATTCCGCCCACGAACGATCTGCCGCACCAGCTTCGCGCCAAACAGGACGCGCGGTTCGTCCTCTCCCGCACACCCGCCCGCACCACGGAAAAAACCTCATGAAAAACGCAAACGACGTGATCCAGGCCGACCTTGCCTACATGGCAGAGCGCCTCTCTGACGAATTCGGCCAGATGGCCGGCAAACGCCTGTTGATCATCGGCGGCGCGGGCTTCCTTGGCCATTATCTCATCCAGGCTGCGCTCTACTACAACGACGTCTCGGGCAAGGCGCCGATCCACGTCACGGCGTTCGACAACTACATGCGCGGCATGCCGGACTGGCTGAAAGCCCTCGAAGGGCGTAAGGATCTGACACTCCGCAAGCACGATGTGTTGCACCCTCTCCCGGCAGATCTGCCGGCGCAGGACTACCTGATCCACGCCGCCTCGATCGCTTCGCCGATCTTCTATCGCCAGTATCCGATCGAGACGATGGACGCGAACGTGGACGGCCTGCGCCTCCTGCTCGAATACGCCCGCAAGCTGGCCGCAAACGGCACGCCGATGTCCGGCTTCCTGTTCTACTCGACCAGCGAAATCTACGGCGATCCGACGGCGGACAATATTCCGACCCCGGAGACCTATCGCGGCAACGTCTCGTGCACTGGCCCGCGCGCTTGTTATGACGAATCCAAACGCTACGGCGAAACGCTTTGCGTGAACTTCGCCAAAGTCCACGGTGTACCCGTCCGCATGGCTCGCCCCTTCAACAACTACGGCCCGGGCCTCAAGATTACCGATGGCCGCGTGCTGCCAGATTTCGCCCGCGATATCTTCGCCGGCCGCGACATCGTCATGCTGTCGGATGGCTCGCCGACCCGCACCTTCTGCTACATCGCAGACGCCATCGTCGGTTACTACAAGATCCTGGTCCGCGGCCGCTCGGGCGAAGCTTACAATATCGGCACCGAGACTCCCGAGATCAGCATGGCAGAACTCGCCCACCGTGTGATCGCCATCTCCCGCGAGGAATTTGGCTACAAGGGCAAGCTTGTGCTCGGCCAGTCGGACGACAAGGAATACCTCACAGACAACCCGAACCGCCGCTGCCCGATCATTACAAAGGCGCGTACGGAACTCGGTTACGAACCCTCAATTGGACCGGATGAAGGCCTCAAACGCGCCCTCCTCTGGTATTCCGGCAACCAGGTCGCGGAGCTCGCCTAATGAAAATCGCCATTATCGGAACTGGTTATGTCGGTCTGGTCTCGGGCGCGTGCCTGGCGTCAAAGGGCCATGACGTCGTGTGCGTTGACGTGGACCCCGCCAAGGTCGCCCACATCAACGACCGCAAGCCGCCAATCTACGAGATCGGCCTTCAGGAACTCCTCGACGAAGTCGTCCCGTCGCGCCGCACCGCGACGACCGACCTGAAGAAAGCTGTTCAGGGTGCGGACATTTCCCTGATCGCCGTCGGTACGCCGTTTGACGGCGACCTGATCGACCTTAAATTCATCCGCGCCGCGGCTCGCCAGATCGGCGAAGCGCTGAAGGATCATGATGCCTACCACGTCGTCATCGTGAAAAGCACCGTCGTCCCGGGCACGACGGAAGACGTTGTTCTCCCAATCCTGGAAGAAGCCTCGGGCAAGAAAGCCGGCCGCGATTTCGGCGTCGGCATGAATCCCGAATTCCTCAAGGAAGGCGAAGCGATCGAGGACTTCATGTACCCGGACCGCATCGTCCTCGGCGGCATCGACGATCGCACCACCGGCGTCATGGCGAAGATCTACGACGTGTTCCCGGACGTGGATGTGATCCACACCCTGCCGCGCACCGCCGAAATGATCAAGTACACGGCGAACTCCTTGCTCGCGACGCTGATCTCCTTCTCCAACGAGATCGGCAACCTCTCTGCCACGGTCGGCGTAGACGTTGTTGAAGTCATGCGCGGCGTGCACCTCGACAAGCGCTTCACACCGATCC
>JAIXVM010000316.1 GCA_027482995.1 Hyphomonadaceae bacterium
AACTTGCCGCCGCGCGCCCGCCCGTCACCTATGCCGACTCAAAGGTCGCCGAGCCGCCGGTGATCAGCTTCGTCCGTATCGAGAACTCTTCCCGCCTCGACCAGTCGCTGCTCGAAGGCAAGGTGGTCGACCTCGCGGGCAAGCCCGCCGACGCGGCCATGATCGATGAGGCGCTTGACCGGATCTACGCCCTCGGCCCGTTCGAAAGCGTCGACTACGTCTATGCGGAACAGGACGGCCAGACCGGCCTCGTCATCCGCGCCGAAGACCGTGTGCCGGACGCTGGCCGCGTGCGCCTCGGCCTGATTGTCGAGAACGACTTCAACACCGAATCCGACGCAGCCGTCTCCGTCGATTTCCGCAGCGCCTCGCTCGACGCCTTCGGCTCTGAAATCCAGGCGCGCGCCACCATCGGCGACTTCAACGAGATCGCCGCCGAATACTTCCGTGTCCTGAGCCCGAGCCAGAACTGGTTTGCGGCCCTGCGCGGCGAAATCCAGAACCGCCCGGTCAACCTGTTTTCGGACAGCGGCTTCAAGACCGCCGGCTTTGACGTGACCCTCGGACTCCTTGCGCTCGATGGCGGCTACCAGTTCGGCAATGTCGGCGAAGTGCGCCTCGGCGCCGAGTTCGGCACCGGCCGCGCGAAAATCAACGAAGGCGCGGCGCCGTTCTCCGAGATCGATGTCGATATCGGCCGCATCGTTGCCTCCGGCGCCTACGATACCCTCGACGATCCCTTCTTCCCACGCCAGGGCGTGCGCGCGAATGCGCGCTGGGTGAAGGGTTTCACGGCGCTCGGTGACAATGCGGACTTCCAGTCCATCGGCGGCTCGGTGCTGTCCGCGACCAGCCACGGACCCGATACGCTGATCGGCGCCCTCGCCGCCGGCCAGCGGATTGACGGCACCGCGCCGATCGATGCGCTCTACCGGGTCGGCGGACTGTTCAGCCTGTCAGGCTACCGCAAGGAGGAGCTTGCGGGCGAGAACTTCTTCACCGCGCAGGCCATCTACCGGCGCCAGCTCGGCCGCGATACGCAGCAGATCTTCGGCGTACCGCTGTTCGTGGGCGGATCACTCGAGCTGGGCGATGCCTGGCAGAGCGACTCCTCGCTCGATGCCGGCGAGCTGCGCTTCGGCGGCAGCGTGTATGTCGCCTCAGACACGGCCTTCGGCCCCGTCTATCTCGCCTTCGGACGCTCCGAAGGCGGACGGCAGTCGGCCTACCTGCTCATTGGACGGACGTTCTAGCTCAGGCGCCCGAGACGCGCCGCGTCTGGCTGCTCGAGATCAGGATGTCGGCAAGCGTTGCGACCAGCGCGCGCGGCCGGATCGGCTTCTCGATCAGCCCGGAGAAGCCCGCGCGCTCGCATGCCGTGCGGCGCTCGGGGCTCGCATCGGCGGTGACGGCCACAACCGGCGTCGGCGCGTTGAGGCCGAACCCGGCCCGAACTGATTTCAGCACGGCGTCGCCGCCGCCATTCGGCATGTGGATATCGGTCAGGATCACCTGATAGCGCCGCTGCGCTGCCCGCTGGATCGCCGCGCCCGCATCGGTCACCGTCTCGACCCGCCATCCGGCAGCCACCAGGGCTTCGCGGATCACGAACGCGCTCGCCTCATGATCTTCCGCCAGCAGCACCTCGCCGAGATCGAACCGCGCGGCGCCTTGCTCGGCCTTGTTCTCGATGGCGAGCCTTGGGCCGGCTTTCAGGACCGGCACAGCGACGGTGAAGATACACCCGCCGCCCGGATTGTCCGTGAGGATGATTTCGCCGCCCAGCCGGCGCGTCAGGCTGCGCGCAATCGCGAGGCCGAGGCCGGTGCCGGTAAATGCATCCGCGCTGTCGGATTGCTCGAACGCCTCGAACAGGCGCGACTTGTCGGCGTCCGAAATGCCGCGCCCGGTATCGGCGACGCGCATGGTCAGCATCAGACCGTCCGGGGACGGAGCAGTGGCGAGCGTCACCGTGACCTGCCCGCGGTCGGTGAACTTGATCGCGTTGCTGACGAGGTTGAACAGGATCTGGCGCAGGCGCGCGGGGTCTGATTCGATCCGGGGCTGCGCGCCGGTGGCCACGCCGATGCGCAGGCTGACGCGTTTCTCGTCAAACTGCGGCGTCCACAGGTCGCGCGTCTCAAGCGCAAACTGGCGCAGCTCGAATGGCTGGTTGGTGATCGCCAGCTTGCCCGCGTCGATCCGCGAGAGGTCCAGCAGGTCGGTGAGCAGGCGCTCGAGATGCTGGCCGCTCTCGCCAATGGTGCGGGCGAGGCGTTTGGATTCGCCCGCCGGCAGCTGGCCTTCGAGCAGGTCGGCCACGCCGAGAATGCCGGTCAGCGGTGTGCGGATTTCGTGGCCGATGAATGCCAGCGTGCGGGCGCGCGATTCGGACAGCCGGGTGAGCTGACCCTTCAGGTCTTCGAATTTCTTCTGGGCCGTCTGCTGGAACCGGGCGCGGGCGGCATTCTCCTCGGCCACGGTCTTCAGCAGCATGGCCGGGGAAACGATGCCTGCATACACACCGCCCGACAGCACGATGACGCCGTCGGTCAGCGCGGTGGTGCCATGCTCGGCAGCCGTCTTCGCGATCAGCGCCGCCGGTGTGTGCCCTTCGGCGATGACGGGCCGGCTGCCGATCAAGTGAGATACGGAACGCGGCGCATACACGTCCCGCCCGTTCGCACCCGCCAGCGCCTCAGCCAGCCTCAGCCGGGTGACGAGGCCGTAGGTCGGCGCTTCACCGCCCGCGAGTTCTACGGGAACGGCAAACAGGGCCGGGTCTGACAGGAAAAGCGAGAACGCGGCTGCCGCGGTCGTGGCCGGTGTGACGAGGGCCACAGGCAACGCGATGTCCTTCAGGCGAAGTGGCATAGAGAAAGTGTCCGGCAGCCGGTTAGGGTTAACGCCGGACCATCACCCAGAAACCTTACCGGGAGGCAAACATCCGCCCCGGTTTGAACGCCGGACTAAACGACTTCGTTGCGGTGGCTGACGATCTTGCCGACCAGCCCGTAGGCCACGGCTTCCTCGGCGCTCATCCAGAAGTCACGGTCGGTGTCCTTCTTGATCTGTTCGAGCGTCTTGCCGGTGGCTTCGGCGAAGATCTTGTTCAGGCGCTCGCGCATCTTGATGATCTCGCGGGCCTGGATCTCCACATCGGTGGCCTGGCCGCCGACGCCGCCGCGCGGTTCGTGCAGCAGGTAGCGGGTATTGGCGAGCGAGAAACGGTTCTCTTTCTTGGCCGCCGAGTAGATCAGCGCGCCGGCCGAGGCGACCCAGCCCGTGCCCAGCACTTTGACAGGCGCAGAGACGAACTTGATCATGTCATGGATCATGTCGCCGCTCTCGACATGGCCGCCGGGCGAGGAAATGACCAGCAGGATCGGGTCATTGCTTTCAGCCGACAGGGCGAGCAGCCGCTCGCAGACCGCGCGGGCCGTCTTGAAGTCGATTCCGCCGGTCAGCAGGATCGTCCGCGACTTGAACAGCGCGTTCTCGATCAGCGTGGTCGGCGCCGGGGCCGGGGTTTTTTCGTCTTTATCGTCGAGGCGGGTCATTCAGGCTCCGGGTGCGGGAATCTTGTGAAATCAGAGCCCCATAGGTGCGGTGCCGCAGGCACGGGGTCAAGGCGCCAGCCTCACTATTCCCCAGCCCCTTACCCGGCGCACCTCGGCGGGCGGCAGGGTTCAGGCCGCTTCCGCGACGATCCGGGCGACATCCCCGGCATAGGCCTGGGCCTTTTTCTCGCCCACACCGCTGATTTCGCGCAGCGCTTCGGCGCTGGAGGGCCGCTCGCGGGCGATCTCGGCGAGGGTCCGGTCATGGAAAATGACATAGGGCGGCACGCCGCGCGACTTGGCGAGCTGCGTCCGCCACAGGCGAAGGGCGTCGAAAATCGTCTGGTCGCGGGAGGAGAGGTCCGCCTGCACGGCGGTTCGCGCCGCGCCCTTCGTGCGGGTGCGCCGCCGCGGGGCTTCAAGGTCTTCGCGGAGGCTGACCGTCCGCTCGCCCCGGAACAGGGCCTTGGCGGCGTCCGCATCCGGCACGATCACCACCGGGCGCATCGCCTCGCCGCCTTCGGCGATCAGGCCCTCGAACATCAGGGCATCGAACACCCGGTTCCAGCCCGGCTTGGGCAGGTCCTTGCCGATGCCGAACGTCGAGAGACTCGACAGCTCGGTATCGAAATCATCCTTCGCCTCACCCAGCAGGTGCTGGACGAGCCGCCCGCGCCCGATCCTCTGGCCGCAGCGCAGCACCGCCGAGACCGCCATCTGCGCCCAGCGGGTTGCGTCATGGCTGGCGCCGAGTTCGCCCCGGCAGGCATCACAGACGCCGCAGGGATCGACCTTCTCCTCACCGAAATAGCGTCGCACGGCGCCTCGGCGGCATTCGTCGCTGTTGAAAAACGCGAACAGCTGGCGCGTCTTGGTCAGCTGTACGCGCTTCACTTCGTCCGGCGCGTCACTCGTATAGGTCCATTGCAGCGAGCGGTTCATGTCCGCCGGGCCATAGAGCGCGACGCCCTCGGCGGGCTCGCCGTCCCGGCCCGCGCGGCCGACTTCCTGCCAATAGGCTTCCAGCGTTTTCGGCGGATCGGCATGGATGACGAAACGCACATCCGGCTTGTCCACGCCCATGCCGAACGCGACGGTCGCGCACATGACGCGGCCTTCTTCCAGCAGGAACTGGCGCTGGCGCGCCGCGCGCACACCGGCGTCGAGCCCGGCATGATACGCGAGCGAGGGCACGCCCGCTTTCTCCAGCGCTTCGGCCACATCCTCGACCGCGCTGCGGGTCGCGGCATAGACAATCCCGCTGGCACCCGCGCGCGCCTTGACGAGCTGGACCACACGCTGCGTCCGGTTGCCCGCCTTCGGCTCCGCCGACAGGGTGAGGTTCGGCCGGTCGAAACTTGCAACGTGTACGGACGGATCAGTCAGGTTCAGCTGCGCGAGGATATCCTCGCGCGTGCGGGCATCGGCGGTCGCGGTCACGGCGAGGCGGGGCACGCCGGGAAACAGGCCCTTGAGTCGTCCGAGGGCGCGGTAATCAGGCCGGAAGTCATGGCCCCATTGGCTGACGCAGTGCGCCTCGTCGACGGCGATGAGCGAGACTCGGAGGTCGGCGAGCCGCTCCGCGAGGCTGCTGCCGAGGCCTTCGGGCGAAACATAGAGCAGGTCCATCTCGCCCCGCGCCGCCGCCTCGAGGGCCGCATTGCGGGCGGCGAAATCCATCGAGCTGTCGAGCCGTTCGGCCCGCACGCCGACCTGTTTGAGCGCGTCCACCTGGTCGGCCATCAACGCAATCAGCGGTGAGACGACGATGCCGCAGCCGTCCCGCAGCAGCGCCGGAATCTGGTAGCAGAGCGACTTGCCGCCCCCGGTCGGCAGCACCGCCAGCCCGTCGCGCCCGGCCAGCACATCGGCGATCACGGACTCCTGCAGGCCGCGGAACGCGTCATACCCATAGACACGCTTCAGCAGCGCACGGGCATCCTTGAGACCTGATTCGGCTGGCATCCTGCCGGTGTGCCGGACACCGCACAGGGGAGCAAGGGCCTGTGCACGGTCTCGGGGATTGGCACAGAGGATGCATTAATTGTGTCACACGAGTGACACGCTGATGTAGCACGGTGAACGGAGACGCTCGGATGCAGAGACCAACAGACACGGGGTCCGTGCACGTTTCGGGCCGGTGGGTCGCGGCAACGCTTCTCGGCCTGATCAGCGGCCTCATCCTCATCCAGTGCGGCCTGCTTGTCCTCGTACACATCTTCGACCGGCCCTATGTGTTCGGACTGGTCAACGCGTTCGATTTCGGCGGCGAGGGGAACATTACCGCGCTCGTTTCGACGCTCCTGATGATCGCTTGCGCCTGCATGCTCGCTTTCACCGGCGCCATGACCGGCAAGGGCGATGGCCGTCTGGCCTGGTTCCTGCTGGCCGGCGTCTTCCTCTTCCTCAGCGTGGACGAGGCAACGATGATCCACGAATTTGCCTCGGCGCCGACGCGCGCCGTGCTGCATGCAAGCTGGGTGCCCCAGCTCGCCTGGGTGCTGCCCTACGGCGCTGCCATGATCGGGCTCGCTGTGGTGCTCCTGCCCTGGTTCCTTAAACTCGACCGGCCGAGCCAGATCCGCTTTTTTGCCGCGGGCGCCCTGTTCGTCGCCGGCGCGATCGGGTTTGAACTGATCGAGTCGGTTCAGATGCGAGCGATCCTCGCCGAGGATCCCGACACGGTGATGGCGGAGCTCCAGCACCCGGTGATCGATACCGTGATCTTGTTCGAGGAGTCCCTCGAACTGATCGGCCTCGGCATTTTCCTGCATGCCCTCGTAGGCCGGATCGGCGGCTTGACGTTGCGCCCCGGGCATCAAGGGGCCGCGACCATTCATGCGCGCCGTGCATGGCTGATACCGCGTACCCGTGCCTTCCCTGTCAGGGCTGCATCGCCATATCACGGCCAGCAGCAACCCCACTGATGGAGACATCCGATGATCGACATCCGCCCCTTCGAAAAGCTCGGCCGATTCCGCAACGACTGGCTGAACGCCCATTACCACTTCTCGTTTTCGCAATTCTACGACCCGGCCCGCGTCCAGCACGGCGCCCTGCGAGTCTGGAACGATGACGAGATCGAGCCCCGCACAGGCTTCCCGCCGCACGGCCACGATTCGATGGAAATCATCACTTACGTCCGCAAGGGCGCGATCACGCACAAGGACTCGCTCGGCAATACCGGCCGGACCGAAGCCGGCGACGTGCAGGTGATGAGCGCCGGTTCCGGCATCCAGCATTCCGAATGGAATGCCGAGGACGTGAAAACCGAGCTGTTCCAGCTCTGGATCCTGCCCCGTATCCGCGGCGGCAAGCCAAACTGGGGCGCCCGCAAGTTCCCGAAAGGCGACCGCTCCGGCAACTGGGCCGTGCTCGCCTCCGGAACCGGCGAAAATGACAGCCTGGTGATCAACCAGGACGCCAAGGTGCTCGGCGCCACGATCAAGGCGGGCGAGACGCTGACTTATACCCTGCCCGAGGGCCGCTACGGCTATCTCGTGGTGGCGGACGGCGAGGTGACGCTCAACGGCAAGGCGCTCAAAACTCGCGATGGCGCCGCGATCACCGGCGGCGAGACGCTGACGCTCGAGGGCGTCAATTCGGCCGAGCTGGTGCTGGTCGACACCGTCTGAGCCCGGCCGCTCACGCGGGCGTGACTTCTGCGGCCGGCCGATCATTGGTATGTTACCTGTGATCGGCCGGAACGCCGCACGCTTCAGAGGAGCCTTCGGATGAAACATCTTCTCGCAACCTTGCTGCTCGCCAGCCTCGCACCTGCGGCGATGGCGGCGGAAATCAACGTGACCTACGGGCCGGAATTCACCGAAAAGCTGACCGAGGATTACGGCCTCAAGGAAGGCGACTATCTCGCCGGGCGCGTGCGGGCCGACCTTGAACGCGAGCTGGCGAAGGCCGGCGCGGACGTGGCCCGGATCGACGTGACGATCCTCGACGCCAAGCCCTCACGGCCGACGTTCAAGCAGGCCGGCGACATGCCGGGCCTCGATGTGCACCGCTCGGTCAGCGTCGGCGGGATGAAACTCTCGGCGGTCGCTTATGATGCGGCAGGCCAAGCTTCCGAGCCGTTCGAATACAAGTGGTTCGAGAATGACATCCGGCAGGCGGGCCTGACCACCTGGCAGGACGCCCGGCGCGCCTCCAGCCGGTTTGCCAACCGGTTCGCCAAACAGGTCGACTAGGCCTCGCCGTCCGATTTGATCCGTACACTGAATACTTCCGGCGTCCTGAGATGCAGGTCACGCTGCGGGACCGGGATGGCAATATTGTGCCGCTCCAGCGCCGAATGGATCTGCCAGACATAGTCGGCCATCACCCGCTGCGGACGCAGTACGGCTTCGTCCGTCAGCCAGACGATCAGCTCGAACTCGAGACGGAAGTCGCCGAACTTGACGAGCCAGACCTGCGGCTTGCGGTCGGCCTTGTCGTCGAACGTCCAGGGCAGTGAGTGGGCCGCTTCGAGCCCGGCCTTCTCGACCAGTTCCTTCGGCGTTCCATAAGCCACCCCGAACGGCACGTGGATGCGCCGCTTCGCGTCCATGTGCGTCCAGTTGATCAGCTGGTTCTTGATGAAGGCTTCGTTGGGAACAATGATGTCGATATTGTCGTTGGTGGTCAGCACCGTGGAGCGGAAGTTGATCTCCTTCACGAGGCCCGACAGGCCGCCCTGCAGCTCGATGAAATCGCCGACTTTCAGCGTCTTTTCCATCAGCAGGATGACGCCGGAGATGAAGTTCGAGAAGACCGATTGCAGGCCGAAGCCGATGCCGACGCCGAGGGCGCCGGAGAAGAAGGTGAGCGCGCCGAGGTTCACGCCGACGAGGTGCAGCGCGACGAAGATGGCGACCGTGATCGCCGTGAACTTCATCGTCTGGCCGAACAGGCCGCCGACCGACGGCGGCAGGTTCGGCGCGGTGCGCAGCTGGGACTGCGCGAGGTTTCCGATCAGCCAGCCGAGCCAGAGCGCGAAGGCGGCGAGCGCCAGGCTCGTCAGCAGGCGGAGCAAGGTGACCTCGGCGCTGCCGATGGGGATGGTGATGGATTCGAGCGCCCGGTTCACCGGGCCGAGCCAGCCGACAATGAACAGCGCCGCGATCGCCCAGAGCGTATAGGCGACCACCTTCGACACCCAGCCCTGCCGCATGCTGGTGGTGAGGAGCTGGGTGGCGACCCAAGCCATCAGCAGGCTGGTCGCGATATGCAGTGTGCGCGTGCCAAGGTCGGCCACCTCGAACAGGGCGGTGACGGCGATGAGCAGCAGCGCGGTGATCGCCGGCCACAGGATGCGCAGCAGCGAGACGATGGCGAGCAGCACGAAATCGATCCGCCCGCGCGCCTCGGCCGCCGCCATCAGCCGCTTTCGGGGATAGCGCGAGATCAGGTAGCCGAGCCCGGCGGCGACGATCACGGCGCCAAGCTGCCAGAGCGTGCGCGGGGCGGCGAGATCGACGATCAGGTCCTGCCCCCAGCGCGACGCCGATTCGAGCAGCCTCTGCACCGCCGGCACGGCGGCCGGGAATGGCACGGACAGCTCCTGAAACACGCTTGCCCCTCTTGGACTCAGACTCGGGTTGGCCCCGCGACCTTACCGGCCGCTTTCCCATGCGCAACCCTTGGCGCCCTGTTCGAGGCGATCTTGCGGCGGGGGTCCAGCAGGGCTGCGAGGGCGGCGGGGGATACGGCGCGGGTGTGGCGGGCGAGGACGTGTTTGGGGACGCGCAGACAGGTGAGGAGGAGGAGGCGGGTTTCGGGGTCCATCCAGTGGAGCATCAGGCGGCGGCCGAAGCGGCGGTGGGGCATGGAGGGGCCCTTCTTGGGCATGCGTTGCAGGCCGGAGCGGCGAATGCCGTCCGGGTACGGAGTGGGTAGGGCCGTGCGCGGCGGACGCTGCCTGGCGTCCGGGAAAGAAAGTGTTTGGCATTGGACGCCTGACGTCCGCCGCGCGCCGCCAACCGGCTTTCGGGCAATTCTCGGGATGACTTCGGCGCTGCCAGGCCTTGACGGCTTATCTCGTGCGAGACCTTGCCTCCTTTTGGGGGGCCGGGTGGTCAGACGGGATTCTCCACCGGCTTTTGGACCGGCTTGCCTGGATCAACGTCCCTAGAGACCCGGCATGCCGTTACCTCACGCCGGGCCCCACATCCGGGGCGGTCTGCCGGGCCAACCGGACGGTACGGTGCGGCCCCTGCCCGGCAGATAGGCGTGAGATTACACCGGCGGCGGAGCCTGCCGGATTGGTGGGGAGCCAAAAACTTTCTGCTCGTGTCATCCCGGCGGAAGCCGGGAGCCGGAAACTTGTGTGACTTCAAGGGTCTATGAACCCTGGCTTTCGCCGGGATGACAGGAAAAAAGATTTGGAATGCGGGCTGAAGCGGCGGATTTTGAGGGATAGGGCGGAAGTTGTGCGCCTTTTTTCCCGGTCAGCCCCGCTTCAGGACCAGTTCGCAGCGTTCGTTGAGGCTGGGGCGGGCGATGGCGACGCGGGCGAGGCCGGGGAGGTCGGCGCGCAAGTCGGCGGCGGCCCAGAGGCAGAGGCGCTCCAAGGTTGGCACGTCGAGGCCTTCGATCTCGTTCAGGAGGCGGTGGTCGAGCTTGGCGGCGGTCGCCTCGAGGCAGCGGGTGAGATGCGCGAAGTCCTCGACCCATTGCGCGCCGGGCTGGACGGTGCCGGCGACGGTGACTTCGAGGCGGAAGGAATGGCCGTGGATGGCGCGGTAGGGATGCCCCTCTGGCTTGCCGCCCATATAATGTGCGGCCTCGAAGGTGACGGCCTTCGAGATCTCGAACACCTGACCTTCGGCGCTTAAGGAAGCCCGGTCAGTTTGTGGGTTTGCAAGCTCAGTCGCCATTGGGGATTCTTCAGGCAGTAGTCCGCTGTGGCCGCGACGTGGGAGACGCCCGGCCCGTCGTCCCTCGGTTGGAGGAAAAAGTGCTGGAAGTCCAGCGCAGCGAAGCGTTCCGGCTGCGCTTCTGGCTCGGCCTGGGGGTAGACGAGCTTCAGTTCGTGGCCGCGTGTCTGGGTGAGCGGAGCGTTTGCCTTGGGGGAGACGCAGACCCAGTCGATGCTGGCCGGGGCGGGAAGCGTGCCGTTGGTCTCGATGGCGATTTCGAAGCCGGCCGCGTGGAGGGCGTCGATCAGGGGTTCGTCCAGCTGCAAGAGCGGCTCGCCGCCAGTGCAGACGATGTAAGGCTTGCCGGGGGCGCCGGCACCGGCCTGCCAGATCGCGGCAGCGTGGGCGGCGAGGCTGGCGGGATCCCTGAACTTGCCGCCGCCTGCCCCGTCCGTGCCGACGAAGTCCGTGTCGCAGAAGCGGCAGACGGCCGAGGCGCGGTCCCGCTCCAGGCCGCTCCAGAGGTTGCAGCCGGCAAAGCGCAGGAAGACCGCGGCGCGGCCCGTCTGGGCGCCCTCGCCCTGCAGCGTGTAGAAGGCTTCCTTGACGCTGTAGGTCACCGCGCGGCCTGCCAGCGGGTCCAGCCGTTCGACCGCAGCTCGCAGGCCGGGCATGTGCCGCAGCCATAGCCCCAGGGGTGGCGGTGCGTACGGTCGCCGAGATAGCAGGTGTGGGTGTCTTCGGTGACGAGATCGACCAGGACCTGCCCGCCGAGCGATTCGGCCAGCGCCCAGGTGCCTGCCTTGTCGATATACATGAGGGGGGCCTCGATCTCGATTTCGGACTCGAGGCCGAGCTGTAGGGTGCGTTCCTGCGCCTTCAGGGTCACGGCGCGGCAGTCGGGATAGCCGGAAAAATCGGTCTCGCACATGCCGCCGACGAGGACGCTGGCGCCGCGGCGCATGGCGAGGGCGCCGGCGAGGGTGAAAAAGAGGAGGTTGCGGCCGGGGACGAAGGTGGTGGGCAGGCCGTTCGCCTGCATGTCGATGGCGATGTCTTCGGTCATGGCGGTCTCGCCGAGAGATTTCAGGACACGGGCATCCAGCAGGTGATCCGGGCCGAGACGGGCGCCCCAGGCGGGAAAGGCGGCGGCGAGATTCGCCCGGAAGGTGTCCCGGCAGGCAAGTTCAACCCGGTGGCGTTGGCCATAATCGAATCCCACGGTCTCGACCCGGGCATACCGACTCAAGGCGGAAGCGAGACAGGTGGCCGAATCCTGGCCCCCGGAAAAAAGTACAAGTGCGGTTTCGGGGGTCTCGGACATGGGGCGGCTGTATCAGCCGGGCCGGAGCTGGCCAAGACGCGACGGAAGGTTCCGTCACATTTTTGACACCGTGTGAAACTGTTTCATTCGGCGCGGGCGAGATCAATTGACACGGCTCGGTTCCTGCACTTCTGTTAGCATCGAAGCGGTCCCGCCAAAGAGGATGGCTCGTAAATCAACAACAAAATCGGTGCTTTGCGCAGTGCGGCCCGAGGGGAGGAAAATTCGAAATGACCCGGAACAGAGACTCGAAATTTGTCTTGCTGGCAGGCGCGTCCGCGCTTGCCTTGAGCTTCTTCGGCCCGCTTGCGGTCGCCCAGGAAGAAGCGGCACCTGAAGAAGCCCGCCGCATCGGCACCGTGACGGTGACGACGCAGAAAGTGGAACAATCGGTCCAGGACGTGCCTATCGCGGTGTCGGCGTTCAGCGAGGAATCGCTGGATGAGCAACAGCTCGCAGGCGGCCCTGACCTTCTGAAAGCCATCCCGAACACGGTGTTCACCGCCGGCAACTTCGGTGGCTTCAACTTCCGTATCCGCGGTATCGGCGTTGACGCCGTGGCACAGTCCTCGGACGCTGGCGTGGGTATCCACCAGAACGACGTTCCGCTGGGCGCCAACCGCCTGCTCGAAGCCGAGTTCTACGATCTGGAGCGCGTTGAGGTCCTGCGCGGCCCGCAAGGTACGCTGTACGGCCGTAACGCAACCGGCGGCGTGTTCAACGCGATCACCGCGAAACCGGTTCTCGACGAGTGGCAGGGCAGCGTCACCGGCACGATCGGCAACTTCGGCACGATGAAATACAAGGGCATGATCAACGCCCCGATCGGCGACAAGCTCGCCGTCCGCGTCGCCGGCAGCTATCTTGAGCGTTCGGGCTACGCCAACAACACCGTCACCGGCGAAGACATCGACGGCCGGGAACTGTTCGGCATTCGCGGTTCGATCCTGTTCGAGCCGACTGACAACTTCCGCGCGACCTTCATCGCCGAACACTTCGAGGAAGAAGACGACCGTCTCCGCGCCGGCAAGCAGCTGTGCGCCAAGGACCCGTTCAAGACCTCGTTCAACGGCGTTGCCATCGGCGCGCTTGACCAGCTGGTCACGTCGCTCGGTTGCCGCGAGGCCGCTCTTGAAAACATGAACGACCGCGTAAACTCGGCCGCAACGCTCGGCGGTGGTCTCGCGATCACAGCCGGCCTGCTCAACGGCGACGCCTTCACCGCGCCGGTCGATCCGAACCTGCGCAACATCGAGTCGGCGTTCGAGCCCAGCTACTATGCCGACCAGACCCTCTACACCCTCAAGACCGAGTTCGATGTCACGGACAACCTGCTGCTGACCTATGTCGGTAGCTACAGCGAAACGGGCCTCGAATCGCTTGAGGACTATAACAAGATCTCGCCGACGATCGCGTTCAACGCGTCGGCTGGTCCCTTCGCGGCTGTGCCTGCGCTCTACCCGCTGCTGTTCCCGAACGGCACAGTGACCGACCCGCAACTGGGCACGTCCAACCGGTTCCGGACCTTCGACATCGCCGGCGGCACCAGCGAACAGACGACCCACGAGATCCGTCTCCAGTCGTCCTATGACGGCCCGTTCAACTTCAACCTCGGCGCCATCAAAGTTGACTTCGAATCGATCGACCCGTCGATTCCGACCGATGGTTACGCGGTGCTGTCGAACTCGCTGACGGCTCTGACGCAGATCAACAACGCAGCTGGCGGCGCTTTCTTCGGCGGCCAGGTGCCGGTCGATAACGGTGTCGGCGGCGTGCCCGTCTTCGGCGGCGCGATCAACGGCACAGGCGGAAACTACTTCCGCTCGCTGTCGCCTTACACCCTCGATTCCTATGCCGTGTTTGGTGAGGGCTATTACGACATCAACGACGAGCTGAAGTTCACGCTCGGCCTGCGCTATACGAACGACAAGAAGGAGCAGGATATCATCCCGACCTTCCTGTTCACGCCGGCGGCGGCAATCCCGGGCGGCGACCCGCTCCAGCCACGCGTGACCGTTGGCGCAACGCCTGACAATGGCGGTGACGGCAATCTCAACGCAGACTTCGCCGAAGTTACGGGCCGCGCCGGTTTCGACTGGATGCCGGACCTGTCCTTCTCCGAAGACACTCTGGTCTATGCCTTCTACTCGCGTGGTTACAAAGGCGGCGGTATCAACCCACCGCAACCCGCTGGTGCCAACCTCTTCCCGCAGACGTTCGAGCCTGAATTCATCGACGCCTACGAAATCGGTACCAAGAACACGCTGGCAGGCGGCGCACTGCAGCTGAACGCCACAGGCTTCCTGTATGACTATACCGGCTACCAGATCACGCAGATCGTGAACCGGTCCTCGGCGAACTTCAACATCGACACCAAGGTCAACGGCCTCGAAATCGAGACGATCTGGAACCCGGTTTCGACGTTCATCGTCAACGCCAACCTTGGCCTGCTGAACACCGAGATCCAGGACACCTACGGTATCGACGTGCTTGACCGGACCAATGGCCGGGCTGACCTCGTGACGCTGAAGAACGCCTCGTCGTTCGCCAACTGCGTGGTCTCGGCGCAAGGTTACACCGCTGTCCTTCGGGCCATCGGCGCTGGCGCACTGCCGGCGGGTGCCTCGCGCGGTCTCTGCTCGGGTGCCCTTGCAGGTCTCAGCACCACACTGGCTCCGTTCAACGGCGGTGCACCGATCGGAACCGTGACGTTCACGAACTCCGACGGTGTCCAGCAAACCGTGGGCGGCCTCACGCCGTTCGACGGCGAAGCGAAAAACCTCGACGGCAACTCGCAGCCCGGCGCTCCGGAATCGACCTTCAACCTCGGCGCCGAATACACCTGGGAACCAGGCTCGTTCGGTAACTGGGGTCTGACCGGCCGCTTCGACTACTACCGTCAGGCCTCCAGCTTCAGCCGCGTGTACAACACTGTGCGCGACGAACTGCCGAGCTGGGATAACCTGAACCTCTCGGTGTCGCTGTTCAACGACGAGGCCGGCATGCGGATCGACTTCTTCGGCAAGAACGTGGCCGATGAAGAAGTCATCACCGGTGCTTACCTGACCGATGACTCCTCGGGCCTGTTCACCAACATCTTCCTGACCGAGCCACGCACCTACGGCGTGTCGGTGACGAAGAACTGGTAACAGACACACGTCTGACCTGATGATGGGGGCAGCCTTTCGGGGCTGCCCCTTTTTCGTTGGCGCTGCTGGCGGGAGGCTTTATGTGTGGTGGCGACACGAAAACGCTCCGGAGCCACGCCATGAAAACCCTCGCCCGCCTCACCGCCCTTTCGGCCCTCGCGGCGCTCGCGGCCTGCGCCGAACCCGCAGCGGAATCCACGCCGACCGCCGTGACAGAGACGACCGTGAAGCTCGAGCCGGTGGTGGGCGCCGAGCAGCCCTGGGGCCTCGCCTTCCTGCCGGATGGCGGCCTCTTGTTCACCGAGAAAGCCGGCGGCCTGAAATTCTTTGCGCCGGGCGCGGCCGCTGCCTCACCGGTTGCCGGCCTGCCGGCGGCCTTGACGGATGACCAGGCCGGTTATCTCGGCCTTGCGATCGCGCCGGATTTCGCGGCGAGCCGGATGGTGTATGCCT
>JAIXVM010000111.1 GCA_027482995.1 Hyphomonadaceae bacterium
GCGCGCCGCGCCAGCCGCCCGCCCCTGCCACCTGCTTCAGGGAGGTCACCAGCCCCGCCACGAACAGCAGGGTCGCCGGGAAGAACCAGGCCGGGATATGGGAGAGGTGATAGAGCGGCCAGCCGCCATGCCCCTCGGAAGCGCCCGTGAACTTGTCCTTCAGGTCCTTGCCGACCGCGCCTTCGATGTACTGGCCGTTGGTGGCGTACTGGATCCAGAGAAACCAGGGCAGCACCATCGCGACGAAAAGCGCCGGACCCGTCCAGTGCGCGAGCGGACGCCACCAATCGCCCCCCTTTGCTGATTCGGGGCCTTCCGCCGCCCGGCTCCACACCCACGCGCCAAAGCCTGCGAAGGCGACGACCATCATCGTCACCGGTCCCTTGATCAGGAACGAAGCGCTGACCGTCAGCCAGACGAGGAAGGCCATCCGGCCCGGTCTGTCCGTGCCAAGATAAAGCCGCCCCAACGCGCCGATGCCCAGCGTTGTGAGGAACACCAGCACGCCGTCGGTCTTCGAGATGTGCGCTTCGGAGGTCAGCAGCAGGCTCGCTCCGAACAAGGCGGACCCGAGAAACGCCGCGCGCCGTCCGACCAACGGGATGCCCGCCCAGAAGCAGGCGAGCGTGGCGAACGCGGCGCCCAGCCAGCTCGGTACCCGGTAGGTCCAGATCTCTTTGGCTTCCGGCCCGGTGAAGATCGCCGTCGAGGCCGCCTGCAGCCAATGGATGCCCGCCGGCTTCTTGTTGCGCAGCTCGTCCTGGTACTGGATGAGGATGTAATTGTCCTCCTCCAGCATTTCCTTGGAGGCCTGCGCAAAGCGGCTCTCGTCGCGGTCCAGCGCCGGCAACAGGAACACACCCGGCGCCGCAGCGCCAAAGGTCAGCAGGAACAGGATCACCCAGGCTTTCCAGCCGGAGACAAGTCGGTCGAGAACGGTCATGGCGCGCCATTTAGCGCAGCTTTGCCGGGGCGTCTTGCGGAATTGGCCGAAAAGCCTCGCGCAGGGCAGATGCGAGGGGGGCCTCGATTTTGCAGGCAAGGCCCGGTAAGAGGCGCCGTTTAGTGACACGCCGTTTTGAAATGCACCTGGCCGGGATGAGGGCAAATTGACCGAAGCTGCCGAATTCTCTGTCGTCGTGCCCGTCCATAACGAGTCCGGCAACGTGGCCACCCTTGTGGGCGAAATCGCCGCCGCCCTTGAGGGCCGCGCCTTCGAGATGGTGTTCGTGGACGATGCCTCCACCGACGACACCCGCGCCCGCCTGATGGCGCTGAAGGCCGAGTATCCGATGCTGCGCGTCGTTGGCCACCGCACCAATGCCGGCCAGAGCCGGGCGATCCGCACCGGCATTCTCGCCGCCCGCGCGCCGGTGGTCGGCACGCTCGATGGCGACGGGCAGAACGACCCAGCCGACCTGCCGGACCTCTATCGCCAGCTGACCCGCGCCGATGCGCCCCACGGCCTCAAGATGGTGATGGGCCGCCGCGCCAGCCGGCAGGATTCGGCCTGGAAGAAATTCGGCAGCCGATTCGCCAACAATATCCGCCAGAAAATGCTGCGCGACGACTGCGACGACAGCGGCTGCGGGATCAAGGTGATGGACCGGGCAGCTTTCACGATGCTGCCCTACTTCGATCACATGCACCGCTACATGCCGGCGATGATGCGGGCCGACGGCCACCTCGTCGAGTTCCGGGACGTGAACCACCGCCCGCGCGGCACCGGAAAGTCCAACTATACCAACTTCGGCCGCCTCAATGACGCCCTGTCAGACCTGCGCGGCGTGATGTGGCTAATACGCCGCAGGCGCAATCCGGGCGGCTCGGACGAGTTCTAGGCAGGCCGCTTAACCACCTACATCCTTGCATCCTGTAGCAATTGCAGTCGGCATGCACAGCGCCGTTCTGCCTCAAGGTGAAAGGCATATTTTCTAAGGTGTAAAAACTCTGTAAACGGAGGAAACCTTAGCTTAATCAACACGTTGTACCTGCTCTGCGTCAGTAAAAAAATATGCAGGAATGGATTATGTTGGACTTCTTCAATGGCCGTTTGTCGCTTGCGACACGGCTAGCACTCGTGTCTGTGTTGTTTCTTGGCTCTGCCATTTTCCCGACAGCGCTCCTTGTCATGCAGGCTGATCGCGAGGTCCGTTTTTCTGAGAAGGAGCTATCGGGCGTCGACTTCCTGCAACAGGCGTGGCGCGCAACGCTCAAAGGCGGTCCTGTTGATTTCGCAACAGCTGAGGCATCCTTTGGCGCGGGCGAAGCTGCCGCTGCGCTCGACAAGGCCGCGACTCCACCGGAGCAGATTTCTGCCGGACTGAAACTCATCCAGCAGGTCGCCGATGGCTCGAACCTGACACTCGATCCCGAACTCGATAGCTTTTATGCCATGGACGCGGCCACGGTTCGTATTCCGGCGACGCTGAAAGCTGCGCGGGAATTCGAAGCGATGCTTGAGGCCCAGCGCGAAACAAAAAATCGCGATCTGGAAGTCAAGATTGCCGCCGAAAACCTTCGCACGGCCGCTCGCGCTGCCGTTCTCTCGATGGAGGCGTCGACTGCCAACAATCGCTCGGGCGAAACCCGCGCGGCACTTGAAAAGCCGATGGCCGCCATCGACCGAGAAGTCGCGACGCTGTTGAAGGCGACTTCTGCCACTGACTTTGGCGCACAGACTGACACGTTCGAAGGCGTTCTGAACGAAACCTGGCAGGCGACGGCCACTGAGCTTGAGCGCCTGCTCGATGTTCGGGTCGCGGGCCTCCGGTCCCGGCTTCAAGGCCAGTTGGCCATCGTGGGCCTGCTGCTGGCCGCTGCCTGCGCGCTCGCATGGATTGTGTCGA
>JAIXVM010000113.1 GCA_027482995.1 Hyphomonadaceae bacterium
TGCTGATGGGCGCGCCGAGCCCCGTGGAAGATCGTCAGCTCAAGGAGCTTAACATCCGGCTGGCGCCAGCGGCCAAGGCGTAACCTCGGAGCTGCCCCGCTGGCGGAATCTAAGGCTTCTTTGTCATTTCTGCCAAAGTGGCGCTGACCTACACATCCCGGGCGAAGATCGTCCGGAGGCAATTCCATGCGTCGCAGAGATTTGTTGATGCTGGCGCTCGCAGCGGCGCCACTCGCTGCCTGCGCCTCGTTCAAGGCGCCAACTGCTGAGCCGGAGCCTGTCTCCGAGGCGGAACACCTTGCGACGATTGCGCAGATGCGGCCGCCGAAACGCAAACGTCCGCTTGCGGCCATTCTGCTCGACAATCGTGGATCCGAGACGACCGACTCGATTGTGCCGTGGAGTGTGCTGAAGCGATCCGGCGTTGCGGATGTCCGGATGGTGACTCTCGAAGCGGGGCCAGCCGTGCTGATGCCGGTCTTGTCCGTCGACTCCGAGCAGACGGTTGTCGCCTTTGACGATGCTCATCCCCAAGGCGCGGATTACGTATTCGTGCCTGCTTACCATGATGCTCGCTCGCCAGCGGCCATCGACTGGTTGCGCAAGCAGGCAAGCGGCGGCGCCACGATCGTCGGCATTTGTGCGGGCGGTTTGACGCTTGCCCATGCCGGCCTGCTGGAAGGTCGGCGCGGAACAACCCATTGGTTCAACATCAAGCAGATTGCAGACATAAGTACCGGCATGACAGTCGTGCCCGATCGCCGATATGTCGCAGATCGCGGCGTTGTCACGACGACGGGCGTGTCAGCATCGCTCCCGGTCTCGCTGGCCATCGTGGAGGCCATTGCAGGCCCGGAGAAGGCGGCGCAGCTCGCGCAAAGTCTTGGCGTTGCCCACTATGATGCGCGTCATCTGTCGTCCGCGTTCGGCAGCAAGTCCGCCATCTATTCTGCTGGCGCGGCAAACACGTTGAACCTGCTCGGCCGCCGGAACCACACGCTTCAAGTCGAGCCGGGCGTAGATGAACTGATACTCGCGTTCGTGGCCGACGCCTGGTCGCGGACATATCGCGGTGAGTTCGAGGCGGTCGCTGCCACGCCGTCCCTGTTGAGCCAGCACGGTCTTGAATTGAGGTTCAAGACCGGCGCTGACGGCAAACTGTTGTCGGTTTTCGCCGCGCCTTCATTGCCGGGTGAAGCGCTGAAAAACGCGCTCGATGCCATATCGTCCGAGTTCGGAACTTCAACAGCCTTGCTCGTTGCGCATCAGCTGGAAGTGATCTGGTCAGAGGCTTGAGGCATTAATCCGTCCAAGGACGAATATCGTAAGCCTAAGTCCAAGTAGCCAAGACCGATTACTCGACGTTCCTGCCAGTGCGCATCGCCAGCTGTGCGTTCGTGCAGAGCGGCAGGCTTTCCTTCGCGGGCAGACGGGTCGCGAGCGAGCCGCAGGCGCCTTCAAAGTCAGCCGTGTCGAAACCCGTGACGCCGGAAAGGTTCGCGCCCGGGAAGCGGGCATCCTTGAAGGAAGCGCCGGTGATGTCGGCGCCGTTCAGCCGGGCGTTCTTGAAGTTCGCACCGTTGAAGATCGCGCCTTTGAGGTTTGCACGCTCGAGGACCGCGCCGAAAAAGTTGCCGGCTGACACATCTGCGTCAACCATGTTGGCGATGATCAGCTCTGCTTCTTCGAAATTGGCGCCGACCATGACGGCGTCCTGAAGGCTCGCGCCGTAAAGCAGCGCGCCGGACAGGTCTGCGCCGGACCCGCTGATCTCTTGCAGGCGCGTGCCGGCCAGAGTGGCTCCGGAGAGTTTCGCGTTGGTGAGCACTGCGCCGCGCATGTCAGCGCCGGTGAGGTTGGCGCGCTCGAAGTTCACGGCTTCTGCGCGGACGGCGCGCATCACGGAATAGTCGAGCTTCGCTTCGGAATAGTTCGCGCCGGCCAGCGTCCAGCCGGTCAGGTTGCGGCCGGAAAGTTCGCAGGTTGCACAGGTGCCGACATAGCTTGGAGACCAACCGACAGGCTGTCCCTGGGCAATGGCCTGAGGAGCTGCAAGCGCAGCCAAACTGCCTACAAGGGAAATGACGCGAGCGCTCAAACTGTCCATGGCATCCGGGATAACGGGTTCCGTGTATTCCCTAAACTGAACAAACTGTAAGAACTGTAAATGCTTCGCGACTGTTGCAAGCTTGCAATAACTCCTTACCGAACGTCAAATTTTTTCCCTTGCAAAGGATTGCAGGTAGCCCGGTCAGTCGCGCGTCAGGTTACTGGCTGGCGCGGCAGTCTTCCCCGCACGTGTCGCAGGCAAGGTGGCCGTCCGGCCCGGTTTCGAACAGCGTAAAGCTGCCGCAGGCCGGGCAGGCGCGGGACGTGTATTCCGGCGCCAGCGATTCGGTGGCGGACTCCGGCTCCTCGACGGCCTTCTCGGCCCGGCGCTTGTCCAGGATCACGATATTGTCCGGCAACTGACCGCGCGAGAAGCCGCGCGAGATGAGCTGGGCGGCTTCAGTGGAGAAGGTTGCGGTCTCGCCGCGTGTGGCGTCGCCCGCGCCGCGGCCGAGGCCGTCATGCGTCACGTCCGCTTCCGCCAGATCCTCGCGCCCGAGATAGGATACGGCGAGTTCCCGGAAGATATAATCGAGGATCGAGGTCGCCCGGGTGATCTTGTCATTGCCGGTCACTTCCCCGGCCGGCTCGAACCGGGTGAACACGAAGGCGTCCGCGTACTCCTCCAGCGGCACCCCGTATTGCAGGCCAAGCGAGACCGAGATCGCAAAATTGTTCATCAGGCTGCGGAAGGCCGCGCCTTCCTTGTGCATGTCGATGAAGATCTCGCCGAGGCTGCCATCATCGAATTCGCCGGTGTGCAGGTACACCTTGTGGCCGCCGACGGTGGCTTTCTGGATGTAGCCCTTGCGCCGGTCCGGCAGGCGGGTGCGGCGCACGCGGGGCGGCTCCTCCGACAGGGCGGGCAGGTCCGGCAGGGCTTCCGCGTCATCGGCGATCTCCTCGGCAAGCGAGATGATCTGCTCCATCCGCAGGCGCAGGTCGTCCGATGGCGGCGCGCGGTGGCCGGTGAGCAGGGCAGATAGCCCTGCCGCCATCGCCGCCTGCGCGAGCTCCAGCCCGTCCGCGGACGGCGCCCTCAGCATGCCCATGCCGCCCAGAGCCTTGGAGGCTGCAGCGGTGAAGCGGATCTCGGCATCGGCGGAGACCTGAAGCTCGAACCCGGCGGTCGCGAGGCCCTTGCCGGCGATTTCGTCGATGGCGCCGTCGATGGCCAGTTCGGCCGCGGCAATGTCCTTCTTCGAGAAGCCGACCGCCGACAGCAGCGCACGGCCATCCGAATCAAACCGCTCGGGCGGCAGTTTCAGGTCATGGCTGATGATCTCGTCGCCGAGGACCCAACGGGAGAAGGCGGCGTTCAGGGGCAGGCCGTCACCAATGGCGCGGGCGACCCGCTCGATGGCCTCGTCGGTGAAGCCCCGGTCGCGCAGCTTGTTGCGGCCCAGCGCGGAGTCGAGGTCATGCTCGCCGGCCTGGGCGAGACGTTCGAGCAGAATGGGCAACTGCTCGGGCGCGCGGCGCGCGAGGCCAAGCCGGGCGGCGCGGCTGAGGCTGGGCGCATCTTCGCCGTATGCGAGCACGGTGCGCACGGGCGCAGCGCCCTCGCTTTCGCACTCGGGCAGGGCAGCGGCCATGTCCCGGAGTGGCAGGATCGCCAGCTGGCAGGTCCGGCGGCCGCTCGCTTTCAGCCCTTCGATGCCAAGGTAA
>JAIXVM010000291.1 GCA_027482995.1 Hyphomonadaceae bacterium
GACTGGTTTGCCCGCTTCGACGTCAGCGAGCGCAGCCGTCACGTAGTTCGTGGCTCCCGCGATATCGGCAACCTTGGAGGAAGCCTTTGAGTCGATCGCGCCGTCATAGACGAGCTCCCCACCCGGCGTGATGATGAACATGTGCGGCGTGGTTTTCGCGCCGTAGAGGCGGCCAATCTCGCCGCTCTCGTCCAGCACGACATGCGCAGGCGCCGCCCCCCGGGACGTGGTCAACTCCTTTGCCCGGGCCGCGTCGGCATGGCCCTGCTTGCCGGGCGCCGAGGAGATCACCGAAATCCAGACCACATCGTCAGCAGCCGCACTCTTTTGCAGGCTCTGCATGTTGGCGGGCGGCGCGGCGTAGTGTTTCTGCACGAACGGGCAGCCGTCATTGGTCCATTCGAGAACAACGGTCTTGCCCGCGAAATCGGAGAGCGAAATCGCGCTGCCGGCCGCCGTCACACCCGTGAAAGCGGGCGCGGCGCTTCCCGTGGCCGGCGCGGCCTGCGCCGTCGATGCGATCAAGGCGCCGGCTGTCAGGGCCACGGCGGTCATCATGCCAGCTGCGAGGGTGAGATGGCGGCGGGTCAGTTTCATCGTCGTCTCCATGCGAATAGTGTATTGCAGAAGGTATAGGCCTAGCCGCCTTCGGCAAGTCCAATGACAAGGTCTTGAGAGAGCAGCTCCGGCAGGATCTGCGGCTCCGTCTCACCCGCCGGATACCAGAGATACATCGGCACGCCCGCCCGGCCCCAGCGTTTCAGCTCTTCCGCAATCACTTGATCCTTGCGCGTGAAGTCCGCCACCAGGAACGCCACATTCGCCTCTTCAAACGCATCGCGCACCCGAGCGGTGTCCAGCGTCGTCAGCTTGTTGACCTGACAGCTCGCGCACCAGCTGGCGGTAAAATCCACGAATACCGGACGGCCTTCGGCGAGCAACGCGTCGACCTTTTCCGGGCTCCAGACATCTTCGGCATAGGACGGCACCGCATCCTCGCCCGTTGCCGGTCCCGCCGGAACATTCGCCTGAACGGCGGGCAGTCCGAAGCCGATCGCGAGCGCGGCCAGCGCCGCCGCCCGCCGGACCATACCGCCGCCGCGCGCCACCCAGACCGCGAAGGCGAGCGCCGTGGCACCGGCCAGCGTCCAGCCCACTGCCCCTGCCCCGGCCAGCCCCGCAAGTACCGAGAGAAGCCAGGCGGCCGTCAGGAACATCGGGAAGGCAAAGGCCTGTTTCAGCGTCTCCATCCACTTGCCGGGCTTCGGCAGCAGCCGGTGCAGGCCCGGCACAAAGCTTAGGATCAGGAAAGGCAGTGCCATGCCGAAACCCATCGCGAGAAAAACCGCGATCACAGCCGGCGCCGGTTGGCTCATCACCGCGCCGAGCGCCGCTCCAAGAAACGGTCCCACGCACGGCGCTCCGACCACCGCCGCCAGCACACCTGTGAAGAACGCGCCCAGCGCGCCGCCGCGGCTCGCCAGCCCGGAGCCGGTATTCTGGATCGAGGTGCCGAGTTCGAAGAAACCCATGAGCCAGAGGCCCACCGCGAACATGATCAGCGCCAGTACCGCCACCGTCGGCGCGTGCTGCAGCTGGAAGCCGAGCGTCGCAAACCCGGTCGCCTCGCGCACTGCGAGGATCGCCCCGCCGAGCGCCGCAAACGACACAAGCACGCCGCCCGTGTACCAAAGCCCATGCGATTTCAGCTCGCCCGCATGCCCGCTCGAGGCCGCAGACACCATGCCGAGCGCCTTCATCGACAGAACCGGCAGGACGCACGGCATGAGGTTGAGAATCAGGCCGCCGAGAAACGCAAATCCGGCAAGCGCCAGAAGCCCTTGCATCCCCAGCGCCGCCGGCTCTTCAGCCAGCACGGTCTCGGAAACGGCCCGGTCGGCCGTACCTGCGAGCACGCTGCCGCGCGTGGCGCGGATCTCGTAACCCACAGGCTCGGCGCCCGGTGCATCGACACGCACCACGCCCTCGAGCACCTCGCCCACTTTGCCCGCGCGGTCCGGTGTCAGCGACAGGCTAGCGCCCTCAGGTCCGACCCGCTGGGGCTGGGCCGCCGGGTGGCTGATCTCATGTTCGAACGGAAAAAATCTCAGGCGGGCGCCTTCAGGAAATCCGCCGGCCTTCGAAAGGCTCAATGTCCAGGGCGCCGAGGCATCATCGATGCGCGCTTCGCCGGGAAACGGCGAAGGCACCTTGGCGATCCAGGCGCCAATCAGGTCGCCATTCCGCACATCCACGGCGGGTTCGCCGACGGTCAGCACCAACGACACATCCTGCGTTTCCGGCACGCAGACCGCTTCGCAGATCAGATAATCGGCCGTCGCCTCGATCCGGACCTCGCCCGCCGCATCAGCCGGCACGGTCAGCGGCAAGGCGAAGACCACCTCGTCATCATAGCCGTAATCCATGATCTCGCCTTCCACCACGGGAAGGACGTGCGGCAGCGGCCAGAGGAACTCGCCCAGCGCCTCGGCCGGGATATTGGACGTGTCTTTCACGATCAGCTGCGGCGGCAGCCCGGCATCTCCGGCATTGCGCCAATAGACGTGCCAGCCGGGCTGCATCGTCATCTTGAGCGCCACGAACACGGTCTCGCCTGGCGCCACGCTCGTTCGCTCGGCGATCAGCTCCGACTGCGCATACCGCTCCGGCCCGCCAAGCTGCGCGGACGCGGCCGGCGCCAGCAGGCAGAGCCCAGCCGCAAGGGCCGTCAGAATGGACCGGATGCGACGCATCGATGATTTCCCTGCCTGAATGCCTGCACGTCGGCGATTTCCAGCATATGCGATGGCGGGGCGCACGGGGAAACCCCTCTCGCCCGATCGTGATGCCGCACCGATACCCCGAAACAAAACGGCCCTCACTGGGAGGGCCGTTCCGTTATTCCTGAATGACAAGGCCGTTCTTAAGCGGCGGCTTGGCCCGGCGGCGGGGTGCGAACGGCACGCTGGATCACTTTCGACCAGTTCAGCAGCGACACGAGGTGCGCGTAGCAGGCGCCGAGGGCGCCGTTGTTGCGCAGCTCGAGGTACTTGTCCGGGCTCAGAGCGTTCAGGCGCTCCTCGGAAATCGCCCAATAGTCGGCGACCTTCTGCTGCGGGCCGACTTCGCGGCCTTGCGGATCGCGCGGCTGGAAGGCCACCGTCTTCTGTTCGAACAGGTCCATCGCCGAAATCATGCGCACAAAGTCCAGCGTCGCGCGGCGCTGGCGTTCGAACTCCTTGCAGAACTCGATGGCATCATTGGTGAAACGGCTCGGCTGGCCATTCTCGAAGAACGGCACGTCCGGCTGGTTCGAGACCATCGGAGCTGCGCGGTCCACGCAGAGCAACAGACGATCAGAGGTTTCATCGGCTGCAAACACGAAGGGATAACGGCGCACGAAGGCCGGGATGTAGTAGTCCTCGACCACATAACCGCTGTCATCCACGAACAGGTTCTGGCCCTGACGGACACCCATCACGGCAACCGGCGTGCGATCGTCACCGACAAAGATGATCGGGTAAGAGGCGGCGCAAACGCCAAACTCCGTCACCGTAACGGGAACGGCGTGTGCTTCGCGCAGGAATGCAAACGGTTGCGCAACCTGCTTGACGCCGAGGCCGCCGTGATTCTCAGCGGACAGAGGTTGGGGTTGCTTGTAGAAAAGAACTTGTCCGGTGATGGGCGATTGACCGCCAGCAGAGTTCGGGATCGTCACGGCGCTAGCCTCCTGAGAATTTCGCGCGAGCGATACCGGAAATATACTCTCGCCACAACACCCGAACCGGGCTCAATTGCAGTGTGAAACGAGTGAAAAAACTGACATGCCCTACCCGCTTTCAACTCGCCGTCTGACCCGCCCCGCTCTGGCCGCCGCTGTGGCCGTCGTCAGCCTCCTTGCCGCCTGTTCCGATATGGCCGATCCCGAGGGCACGCCGCGCCGGATTGCCCGCGAAATCGAAAGCACCCTGACGACCGTTGCCCAGAACGAACTCGTGCACGACCCGGAGCTGGCGACCGAACTCGGTCTGTCGCAGGAGCAGGCCGGCTATCCGTTCAACCGGTTCCTGACGGACCGCTCTCAGGCGGCTTTCGAGCGCGCCCGTCTCGAGCGCCTCGAGACACTCGACGTACTGGTGCGGACCTCGCGCCCCGCAACCGGCAGCGCGCTTGCCAACCATCTCGATACCACGATCTCTGCCCACGAGGCCGCCGAAGCCGTGCTCGTGGCGGGTCACGGGACGGGCAACCTCTCGGCCTTCTACCCCTACGTTGCGGATCATATCCGCGGCGCCTACTTGGACGTGCCGGAACTCCTGATCCGCCGCCAGCCGATGCAGACGCCGGAGGACGCCTCGGCATTTCTGGAGCGCGCGGCCCAGCTGGCCGGCACATTGGACGATGAGCGCCGGCGCCTTGAAGCCGATGCCCAGGCGGGTGTCACGCCCCCGCGCCCTGTCCTCGAGCGGATGCAGGCCCATGCCGCGACCGCCGCGGCGGCCGCGCCGGAAACATCCTTCCTTATACTGACATTCGAGAGCCAGCTGAACCGGATCACCGGCCTCAAACCCGACGCGCGCCGCCAACTCTTGGCCCGCATGCGAACGCTGCTGACGGAAGAAATAACGCCGGCCTACGCGCGCCTGTCCGCGACCACGCAGCGACTTACAGCGGACGCCCCCGCTGAACCCGGCGTCTGGCAGATCCGCGGCGGCGATACGTATTACGAGGCGATCCTCGCGGCCTATACCGGCACGCGCGACAAGCCGGCAGACCTGCACGCCGCCGGCGAGACCGATGTCGCTGCGCTCACAAAAGATCTCGCAAAGGCGCTTGGCGCCATC
>JAIXVM010000272.1 GCA_027482995.1 Hyphomonadaceae bacterium
CGTTGAACGCAAAGATGCCAAGCGTCACGAAGCCCATGTGCGCCACGGAAGAATACGCAATGAGCTTCTTCATGTCCGTCTGACGCCAGGCGACAAGCGAGGTATACACGATGGCGATCACCGCCAGCGCGAACATGAACGGCTGGAATAGCGCGCTGGCGTCCGGGAACATCGGCAGCGAAAAGCGCAGGAAGCCGTAGCCGCCCATCTTCAGCAAGACGCCCGCGAGGATGACCGAACCAGCGGTCGGCGCCTGCACGTGCGCATCGGGCAACCAGGTGTGAACGGGCCACATCGGAAGCTTGACTGCGAAGGAAGCTGCAAATGCCAGCCAGAGCCAGGTCTGGATGCCCGGCGCGAACGAATATGTCTCCAGCACCTCAACGTCGGCCGACCCGGCCGCGAGGATCATGTAGACCATCGCCACAAGCATCAGGAGCGACCCGATCAGCGTGTAAAGGAAGAACTTGAACGCCGCATAGACGCGGTCCTTCCCGCCCCATATCCCGACGATCAGGAACATCGGGATCAGGCCTGCTTCGAAGAAGACGTAGAAGAGGACAAGATCCAGCGCGACGAAAACACCGATCATGAACGTCTCAAGGAGGAGGAACGCGATGACGTATTCGGTCATCCGCTTCTCGATCGAGTTCCAGCTCGCCAAGAGGCAGATCGGTGTCAGGAACGTCGTCAGCACAACCAGCGAAAGCGACAGGCCGTCGATCCCGAGTTTGTAGCTGATCGGACCATACCAGGCGTGCTGCTCGACCAGCTGGTAACCTGCCGCGTTCGGATCAAATGCCATGAAGGCCGCGACCGAAACCGCGAATGTCGCCGCCGAAACGAGAATACCTGTCGCCAGTACAAGCTTGCCGGACTGTCCGCGACCACCCGTTGCGGAATGGATCAGCATCACAAGCAGCGCGCCCGCCAGCGGCAGGAAAGTCATCAGCGTAAGGATAGGAAGATTGCCCATCAGTTTGCTCCGCCCGACCGCAGCCACAGGACCGCACCGAAGACGATTGCCGCACCGATGATCACAAAGGCATAGTGATAAAGATAACCGGAATGCATCCGTGACAGGCCGCGCGAGCTCAGCCCCGCCAGCTTGGCCATGCCGTCCGGGCCAATCCCGTCAATGATCTTCTTGTCCGCACGCCAGAAGATGTTGCCGAGGAACGCCGAGCCACGCACGAGCGTCGCCTGGTAGATTTCGTCGAAGTACCACTTGTTTGAGAACAGCGCGTGAAGCGGACCGCCGCTGGCCGCAACACGTGCACCGACGCCCCGGTTGAAGAAGTACGTGAACGTCGCGATCAGGAACCCGCCGACCGTCACAACCAGTGGCGCCCAGAGCACCCATTCCGGCACATCGTGGCGGTCGTGCAGCACGTGGTTGGCGGCATCGCGGTAGATCGCGCCGGCCCAGAAGGCTTCGTTCTGACCGTCCACGAAGGCGTCGTAGAAATAGAAGCCCGCAAAGATCGCCCCGAGGCTGAGAAGCGCGAGTGGGAGCAGCATAACGACAGGACTTTCATGCGGTGTATGCGCATGGTCATGGCCATGGCCATGATGATCGTCAGCGTGGGCGTGTTCATCCGCCCCGTGATGATCATCCGCAGCGTGTGGCGCAGGCCCGTGGAAGGTCATGTAAATCAACCGCCAGGAATAGAAGCTGGTCAGGAAGGCGGCGAGAAGGCCGAACCAGAAGGCGACTTCCGCAAACGAAACGCCCGCCATGGCTCCGGCAAAGCTGCTCTCGAGGATCGCGTCCTTCGAGAAGAAGCCCGAGAAGCCGAGCTTCGTGTGCGGAATGCCGAGGCCGATGATCGCGATCGTTCCGATCATCATGGCGGCGTAGGTCAACGGCATGAACTTCGCGAGCCCGCCCATGCGGCGCATGTCCTGCTCGTGGTGCATGCCGTGGATGACGGAGCCCGCGCCGAGGAACAGCAGTGCCTTGAAGAAGGCATGCGTGAAGAGATGGAACATGGCCGCTTCATACGCGCCGATACCGGCCGCGAAGAACATGTAGCCCAGCTGGGAACAGGTCGAATAAGCGATGACGCGCTTGATGTCGTTCTGCGCCATGCCAACCGTCGCGGCATAAAGCGCCGTCACTGCACCGACGAGGGCGACCATGCCGGACGCATAGAAGGTGTATTCGTAAATGGGTGACAGAAGGCAGACGAGATACACGCCCGCGGTCACCATCGTTGCCGCATGGATCAGCGCGGAAACAGGCGTCGGGCCCTCCATGGCGTCCGGAAGCCAGACGTGCAGGAAGAACTGCGCTGACTTGCCCATCGCGCCAATGAAGAGAAGGATGCCGATCAGCTCCAGCGCATAGACGCGCTCGCCGAAGAAAACGATCACGGACTCCCGCGCCGGCAAGGCCTCCGCAAACGCCATCGGCGTGACAATCGCGTTCGTCCGGATGGCCTCCAGAACCGGCCCGAATTCGACCGAGCGGAACACGAAGAACACCGCCATGATACCGAGCGCCAGACCAAAGTCGCCGACACGGTTGGTGACAAAGGCTTTGATCGACGCATCGTTCGGCGCCTTCTTCGTGTACCAGAACCCGATCAGCAGGTACGACGCGAGGCCGACGCCCTCCCAGCCGAAGAAGAGCTGGATGAAGTTGTCCGCGACCACGAGCATCAGCATCATGAACGTGAAGAGCGAGAGATAGCTGAAGAACCGCGCCTTGTGCGGATCTTCGCTCATGTAGCCCCAGGAATAGAGGTGGACGAGGCCGGATACGCCGGTGATCACCGCCATCATCACGATCGACAGTGTATCGACCCGGATGGCCCAGTTGGCGTGGAAATCCCCGACGTGAATCCACGGCATCAGCGTGATGATGTGCTGCTTCAGGTGGACGGCAGCGACTTCCGTGCCTGCGGTCAGATAGGCATCAAACCCGGCATGGTGCTCCGGCGCCGCACCGGTCGCCAGGCCAGCCACATAGGCAAACAGCTGGTAGAGCGACAATGCGCCGGCCGACATCACGACACCGGTCGTGATCGCCATGACCACCCGGTCGCCGATCCATTTATGGAACAGCCCTGTCAGCGCGGCGAGGCCGGGCGCGAGGACGATGTAGATGAGGAAGCTATCCGGAAGCATGCCTGGGTCAGCCCTTCATCAAATCGACATTCTCAACCGAGATGTCCCGGCGGTTCCGGAAGTAGACAACAAGGATCGCAAGCCCCACGGCGGCTTCAGCGGCCGCAACCGTGAGCACCAGCATGGCGAAGATCTGGCCTTGGATAGTTCCTGTGAACACCGAGAAGGCCACGAGGTTGATGTTCACCGAGAGCAGGATCAGCTCGAGCGCCATCAGGATGACGATGATGTTCTTCCGGTTCACGAAGATACCGACCACGCCGACCGTGAACAGGGCGGCCGACAGAATGAGGAAGTGGATCAGACCAAGTTCTGCCATATCAGATCCCCTCACCCGGAGTCGGGTCTTTCATCTCGAAGGCGTCGGCGCGGCGGCGGCCCGTCTGCTCACCGACATTCTGGCGCTTCACATTCGGACGATGGCGCAGCGTCAGCACGATCGCGCCGATCATGGCCACCAGCAGGATCACGCCTGCCATCTGGAACAGGAGCAGATAATCCGTGTACATCACCGCGCCGATTGCCTCGGCGTTGGTCTCGCCGCCTGGGGACGGATCAAATGTCGTGGCACTGATCTCGCCGCTGGTTGCCCAGACAAGCCCAAGCTCACCAAGGAAAATCAAACCGACCAGCAAGGCAAACGGCCAATAGCGCAGCGTGCCTTCCTTCAGTTCCACAAAGTCGACGTCGAGCATCATGACGACGAACAGGAACAAGACAGCGACGGCCCCGACATAGACGACGATCAGCAGCATCGCCAGGAACTCGGCCCCGATCAGCACGAACAGGCCGGCTGCCGAGAAAAATGTCAGGATGAGCCAGAGCACCGAGTGCACCGGATTGCGCGCCGCAATGACGAACACTGCCGACAGGATCACGATTGCCGCGATCAATCCAAATGCGATCAGTGCCACTGCCTTCTCGCCCCCTTTTATTCCGGAAGGCGCCCCTCGCCCGGCCGGTATAGGTTACACTTCGGCGCGCTACCGGTACGGCGCGTCCAACTCAAGATTCTTCGCAATCAGCCGTTCCCAGCGGTCGCCGTTCGCAAGCAGGCGTTCCTTGTCATAGAACAACTCCTCGCGCGTTTCGGTCGCAAACTCGAAGTTCGGCCCTTCGACGCTGGCATCCACCGGGCAGGCCTCCTGGCAGAAGCCGCAATAGATGCACTTCACCATGTCGATATCGTAGCGCGTCGTCCGGCGTGCGCCGTCTTCACGTGGCTCGGCCTCGATAGTGATCGCCTGCGCCGGGCAGATCGCCTCGCAAAGTTTGCAAGCGATGCAGCGCTCTTCGCCGCTCGGGTAGCGCCGCAAGGCATGCTCTCCGCGGAAACGGGGAGAAAGCGGGTTCTTCTCGAACGGATAGTTCACCGTCGGCTTGCGCCGGACCATCTCGCGCAGCGCAATCCAGAACGCGCCGAGAAAATCGGTCAGCAGCGCGCCGCGAAGGGTTTGAGCGAGGCTCATGCCTGAACTCCGAAGTAGGTGACATAGCCAGCGACGACGAGCACCGCCGCGAGCGAGGTCGGCAGGAAAATCTTCCAGCCGAGACGCATCAGCTGGTCATAGCGATAGCGCGGCACGATGGCCTTCACCATGGCAAACAGGAAGAACAGGAAC
>JAIXVM010000191.1 GCA_027482995.1 Hyphomonadaceae bacterium
CAGCTCGGTCAGGCCGGGCGACTGGCTGGCCGCGAAAGCTGACCCCACGCCCGCAAAGAGCGACCAGGACAGCATCATCGTGGACGTCACCGCGAACACGGCCAGCAGCTTGCCCGCCAGGAGTTCCGACAGCTTGACCGACGTCAACAGCGTATCGAAGATCTTGTTGGAGCGCTCCTCGATCGTGCCCATCAGCAGGTACTGGATGATCGAGAACACCATCAGCCAGAGGAAATAGGCAAGCGCCACGGCCACAATCGCGGGCGCCCGGTCGGCCACCGTGACTTCCGAGCCGCCGCCCGCTTCATCGCGCGGACGGAATTCTGCGACCTCGACCGCGCGGTCATCCGCCTCCTTCAGGAACTCGGCGCTCAGCCCTGCCGCCAGCAACGCGTCCCGCCGGCTGAGATCGCGCATCGCCGTCTCTGCCGAGTAGCGCAGGCCCGACACGTTCACGTCGGAGCTCCAGTATTCCAGCGTTCGTCCGTCTGCGGAGAGTATGAGGGCGGCAAACAGCGGCTTTTCACCGGCCGGCCCCGAGACCATTTTCTCGCCGGTGAGATAAGGCTGCAGCGCCTCGATCGATTGCGCGGGCGGCGCAACCTCGACGAACTTCCGGTCAGGCGCGGCCTCCGCAAGCTGCGCTTCGTTCACCGGAACCTTCATGTGCCCCGCAAGCTCAGCGGCGTCCTGCGCAGCCCGCGCCTCCGTCCGGCGGAACTCCGCGTCGATGGCGCCCGCGATCACGTTCGACGGCTCCACCACGGTATAATACCGCACCGGCGACGAGGAGGCGGCGAAGTATCCGAATCCCGCGCCCACGATCAGGAAGAGCGGCACGGCGGCAAGGCTCAGCCAGAAACCCCAGGCCTTCACATAGCCGAGGAAGTCGCGCCGGAAGATCAGGTAGATGTTGCGCATCAGGCGGCCTCCACCACGTCTGCCGGTGCGGGCGCATCCAGAGAGGCCGCCTCCGCTTCGCCGACCAGCGACACGAACACGTCGCGCAATCTCGCGTCTTCCGGCTGGAAGCCGACAATCGGCGCGCCGGTTTCCAGCGCCGCCCGCAGCGCGTCCTGCGCGCCAAGGCCTTTCGGCAAGCTCACCCGCCAGGAATCGCCCGGGCCCTTGTCGGCCGCCCGGTGCGCCTCGAAGCCCTTCGGCGCGAGCGCGGCGGCAAGGTCGAACCCATGCCCCACCGCCATCCGCGCCCCCTGCCCGAGCGTCGCATAGGCCGCGTCCAGCGTGCCATCGAACACCTTGCGCCCGCGCGCCAGCATCACGATCCGGTCGCAGAGCCGCTCGGCATGTTCCATCACGTGCGTCGAAAACAGGATCGTCGCCCCGCGCGCATGCTCGGCCCGGATCAGGTCTTCGAGGGTTTGCTGGTTCATCGGGTCGAGGCCCGAGAATGGCTCATCCAGAATCAGGAATTCCGGCCGGTGCGCCAGCGTCGAGAGGATCTGAACCTTCTGCGCCATGCCTTTCGACAGTTTCGAGATGCGCGAGCCCTTGAACTTGCCGAGACCGGTCGCCTCCAGCAGTTCGTTCGCCCGCGCCCGCGCCTCGGCAGCGCCCATGCCCTTGAGGCGCGCAAAATAGGTGATCGTGTCGCGCGCGGTCATCTTTTTGTAGAGGCCGCGTTCTTCCGGAAGGAAACCAACCCGGCGCAGGTTCTGGATGTCCGGGGCTGCCCCGAACAGCGACACAGAGCCCTCGTCCGGCTGCATCACGCCCAGCGACATCCGCAGGCTCGTCGACTTGCCGGCGCCGTTCGGCCCGAGAAAGCCGATGATCTGGCCCTTGGGGACTTCGAAAGAGAGATTGTTGACCGCCGTGAAGGCGCCAAATCTCTTCGTCGCGCCGGACATGACGAGAGGTGCATCGCCCATGGGCGTCTCCTTCAACAGCTCAATGCAAGACTTTAGCGTTTTTCGATAAAGTTCAAGGCATATGAACCGTGAAGGCTTAGAGCTGCGTTAAACGCAGACGGCCAGCTTCAGAGAACAGCGCCGAAAAGCCAGATCATCGCCTGCACGATCAGGGCGAGGCCGATCATCACCACGACCGTCGCCATCCAGCGCCCGCCGAGGTTCATCAGGATCCCGGCGCCGAAGCCGACAACCGCCATCAGGCCGAGCGAAACCGCCCAGTTGAAGCCGATCGCGATCGACAGCACGGCATGGCCAACCATCAGGATGATGATCAGGCCGCCCCAGACGCTGCCCGAAATGAAGCCGTCCCAGGTCGCCTTCTGGTCCTGGATATCCATCTCGCCGCGGTGATACTCTTGGGTCGCCATCGTCTGCCCTCTTGTCTGAAGCCTGCCTTCTAATCGGGGCCGCGCCCGCCATCAAGCGCGGCAAAGCGCCCTTCCGGCCCAGCGCGTCAGTTGACCCTCGGCCGCGCCTTGCGCTTTGGCGGCTTGGGAGCAAACGGCGCGGGCAGCGGCAGGGCCGGCACGCCCTCCTCCTGCAGCGCCTCGCGCTCTTCCGGCGTCGTCTCGCCCCAGATCGGGCGGTCTTCCGTCTCGCCGTAATACATCGCCCGTGCCTCATCGGCGAACCCGTCACCGACATAGTCGAAATTCTCGGCCACGTGCGCCCGCGCCCGGCGCGCAAACTCTTTCGCCAGCGCCTCGGCGTCCATCTCCGGCTCTGCGCCGCGCGCCGCCGCGCGCTCCGAGGTGCGTACCGCGGGCGCCATGATCTGTTTCGTCACCTTGCGGCTGTCGCACTCGGGGCACGCGACCAGCTTGCGGGCCGCCTGCCGGTCATACGCGTCCGAGGAGGCAAACCAGGCCTCGAACTCGGCCTCGCACCCTTCGCAAGCCAGAGCGTACCGGATCATTGCGCGGCCTCAGGCCCCGGCCAGCATCGGATCGAGCTTGCCCGCCCGGTCCAGCGCCATCATGTCGTCACAGCCGCCGATGTGCTTATCGCCGACGAAAATCTGCGGAAACGTCTTCCCGCCGCCGGACCGCTGGATCATCTCCTCGCGCAGCGCCACGTCCATGCCGGCATCGATTTCCTTGAAGTCGGCCTTCTTGTCCTTCAGCAGCGCCACCGCGCGCGAACAATAGGGGCAGAACTGACGGGTATAGATCGTGACCTTGGCCATCCGGCATTCCTCTAAAGACTGAGACGGGCATTCTGCCCGAGCAGATTAATTATATGGTTACGTCGGTTTCGCGAACAACGCGCGCCAGCACAAGCACGTCAACGTGCCGCGCCCCCGCCTGTTTGAGCGCACGCGTGCACGCGCTCAGCGTCGCCCCCGTGGTCAGCACGTCGTCGATCAGCAGCACGCGTTTACCTTCGATCTGCCCTTTCCGGCTCGGCCGCACGCGGAAGGCCCCTGACACATTCCGCCGCCGCGCCCGCCCGG